>JAGHUE010000096.1 GCA_018064985.1 Candidatus Colicola faecequi
GGGCGGTCGAACAGGCGCATGGTGCGGCACCATGTGTAGCCGAGCCAACCGGTCACGGGACCTGCCTTCCGCTGGAAGAGCACCTCCACGCCGTAGCTCCAGCCGTCGCCTACCGCCACCTTTTCCTGCCAGGAGGTGCTCGCCCCGAAGAACGAGGCGCCGTCTTTGTATTCCACGAGGTTGACCGACCGCTTGTAATAGCCTTCCAGGCTGGCTTCCACCTCACCCAGGATGTTGTAGCTCAATCCGGCAGCCACCACCATCGAGTGCATCGGGGCGATGTTTTTCGTCACAGGCACCCACAGATCCGTCGGCAGCGAAATGCTGGTGTTCGACAGGAGGTGGATATACTGCGTGGTGTAGGAATACGAGGCCTTGAAAGCGAGGTCTTTGTTGATGAGGGCGCGCATGCCTACGCGCGGCTCGATGCCCGGATAAGTCTTGCCGTCGATGTGGTAGAGCGAGGCGCGGGCACCCAGGTTGAGCTTGAGCCATTTCCAGGGCTGCCAGCTGTCTTCCACGTAAATGGCGGCTTCCTGCCCGTGGAGCGTGCCGTCGGTGAAGAGGGTGTCGTATTTGAAGGGCAGGTCGAGCGTCTGGTCGGATTGGAAGAGGAAGAAAGATGCCACCTCGGGGCGGAACTGATGATAGGTGTATTCCGCGCCGAAATTGAGGGTGTTCTTCGGACCGGGTGTCCAGCAGAAATTGCTCTGCAGCATCAGGTCGCGAAGCGACGAGTTGTAGCCCATGTTCTGCTCGAAAGAGCTGTTCGTCTCCTTATCTTTTACCTCCTGCTCGAGGCGCTGCTTCACCTGATAGCGGTAGCGGGTATACGACAGCTGCGTATTGGAGAAGAGGCGGGCGTTGAAGCGATGCTCCCAGTTTACTGCCGCGAGCACGTTGCCCCACCCCATGCGAAGCCCGAAATCGGTCTTGCCGTTGAAATCTTCGATGTCGCCCGGGCGCATGCGCATGTTGGCGTAGAGCACGTCGTCGCCCATATAGAACGAAGCGGAGAGCTTGTTGTCCTGGTCGGCAAACGTATGCGTGAGCTTGGCGTTGAGGTCGTAGAAATAGGCGCCGGCCGTGACGGGCATACGGTGAGCTGCCGTGATCACGCCCATGAGCGGTGTGGTGAAAACGTCGAAATAGGTGCGGCGCGCCGAGATGTTGAATGTGGTGCTGCCTGTCGAGTCTTTCTTGTGCGGGATGGGGCCTTCCAGGTTGAACTTGGCCGCCAGCAGACCTACGGTCAGATTGCCGTGGTAGCCTTCCGTGTTGCCGTCGTTCTGCCTTACGTCGATTATCGAAGAAAGGCGTCCTCCGTATTGCGCGGGGAAATTGCCCTTGTAGAGCGTCACGTTCTTCACCGCATCCGCGTTGAACACCGAGAAGAAACCCATCAGGTGATTCACGTTGTAAAGCGGTACACCGTCGAGCAGGATAAGGTTCTCATCGGGGCCGCCGCCTCTTACGTAGAGGCCCGCGCTGCCTTCCGAACCGCTCTGCACACCCGGCAGCAGCTGGATAGCTTTCAGGATATCCACCTCGCCCGCTATCATCGGGATGTTCTTGATCTGCCCTACCGGCACTTCGATAGCCGACATCTGCACGCTCTGCGGACCGCTGATGCTCTTATGCCCCACTACGTTCACTTCGCGCAGCTGCGTATTGGAATGCAGCCCGATGTTTACCATCACATCTTCCCTGAGTTCCACCGCCCGGATGGCCGAGGGCTCGTAGCCCACATAGCTCACCTGTATGGCATGCGGTCCGTCGGGAAGCGTGAGCGAATAGAAGCCCGAGGTGTTGCTCACGGCACCCACATGCGACACCGTGTCGTACACCGAGGCGCCTATCAACCGCTCGCCCGATTCCAGATCGGTCACGTAGCCGTTGACAGTATGCCGCTGTGACAACGCGAGCATCGGCAGCAGCATCAGCAATATGACGAGCCGTAAGCTGCGCAAGTCTGCGTTATTCTTCTGCCGGGCAATGGTCTACCCGGTTGCCTTCCTTGTCCACCCAACCGATCTGGCGGGCCGGATTGCCCACCATCAGCGCATAAGCCGGTACGTCTTTCGTCACTACCGAACCCGCCCCGATGAGGCAATATTCGCCCAGCGTATGGCCGCACACGATCGTAGCGTTGGCGCCCACCGAGCAGCCCTTCTTCAGGAGCGTACGGCGGAACTCGTCTTTGCGCGAGATGAACGCGCGCGGGTTGATCACATTGGTGAATACCATGCTCGGACCGAGGAAAACGTCGTCTTCGCACTCTACGCCCGTGTAAACCGACACGTTGTTCTGGATCTTGCAGCCGCGCCCGAGCTTTACTCCGGGGCTCACCACTACGTTCTGCCCGATATTGCAGCCTTCGCCTATCGTGCAGTCTTTCATTACGTGCGAGAAATGCCACACGGTTGTGCCATCACCTATCGTGCAGCCTTCGTCTACAAATGCGGAAGGATGAATCTTGATCATAATTTGTATGTTATTATCCCCTCTCCCACTCTCTGAGGGGGAGATGTCGGCTAGCCGACAGAGGGGGTGTCTTACTTAAAGAAAAACTTGAAAATATCATTGCCGTTGGCATAGATAAGCAATGCCAGCAGCAGGTAGAAACCGATGTTGTTCGCTATCTCGAGGAACTTGTCGGACGGCTTCTTGCCCGTGATCATCTCCCAGATCACGAAGAGCATATGTCCGCCGTCGAGGCCCGGGATGGGGATAATGTTCATGAAGCCGAGGATGATGCTGAGGAAAGCGGTCATCAGCCAGAATGCGTGCCAATCCCACATCGGCGGGAAGAGGCTGCCGATAGCACCGAAGCCGCCCAGACTCTTCGCGCCTTCCGGAGTGAAGACGAGGCGGAACTGCTTCACGTAATTAGCCAGCGTGTCCCAGCCGTAGCGGATGCCGGCAGGAATCGACTCCCAGAAGCCGTATTCCACATGGCGCATCTCCAGGAAATGGTCGGGAGCGAAGGCGTGCACGTCCATCAGGCCCTCATCGCCCAGGAAGAGGCGCACCTCCATCGGACGGCCTTCGCGCACGAAGCGGATGCTGATGCTGTCGCACGCATGCTTCTTCAGCTCAGCCTGGATATCCTGATAGCAGAACATATCCTTTCCGGCCACAGCCGTGATGCTGTCGCCCGCCATCATCAGCGCCCTTGCTGCCGGACCTTCGGGAGCGATGTCGGCTATTACGAACGGGAAGCGGAAATCTACGAGGTCAGTTGTGCCTGCAGCCAGCACTTTCTGGTCGAAGTCAGCCGAGAGCTGGAGGCCGCCGATAGTGTCCGTGCCGCGCAATACGGTGATATGGCGCTCACCCTCGATGAGCATCCAGTTGATGAGGTCCGCACGCGTTTCCGGCACACGGTCGCCCACCTGAATGATGCGGTCGCCCTGCTGGAAACCTTCAGCGAGCATCTCGTCGGAATACTGCATGCCATAGGTAGCGTTCTCCAGCGGCAGATAGTCGCGGCCCCAATGGCCGAGGATAGCCGAATAGATGATGAAGGCACCTATGAAATTCACGAGCACACCGCCGCAGATGATCGGCAGGCGCTTCCATGCGGCTTTCGAGCGGTACTCCCACGCCTTGGGCTCGGAACCGAGCTGGTCGGCCGTGGTGGTCTCGTCTACCATACCGGCAATGGCGCAATAGCCGCCCAGAGGCACCCATCCGATGCCCCACTCGGTGGTCTCCGGATACTTGCGCCAGTCCTGGTCGTCGAGCAGCGGAAGGTCCTCTTCCTCGATGATGGTGAATTTCGGATGGCCCTGATGGCGCGCGAGCGGACGGCCGAAGTTGAAGTCAGCCTCTATCTCGGCCCACTCTTCCTCCGTCAGCGGCTTCTTGCCTTCGAAGCGCTTGCGCACTTTCTCGTCGGGGTCGTTCTCCCAGAGCAGCGGGTTGCCGAATTCGTCGAGCGCCACTTTCTGGTTTTCCTTCACGTTCTTCGCAAAGAAACGCACCTGCCATTTGCCGTTGATCTTCTTCAGCCTTACGAGCGAGATCTGCGGGTTGAAGAACATGTAAAACTTGCTTACTCTCACCCCGAAAAGGCGGGCGAAAGCGAAGTGTCCGAGCTCATGAATCATCACGAGCAGAGACAAACTCAAAATCAGTTGGAGTATTCGTATCAGTACTGTCATATCTCTTGAATGGAATTATCAAATCATTGATGCCGCTATCTTGCGTGCCTCTTCGTCCGATGCCACATAATCTTCATACGCAGGCGCGCTGATGAAGGCGGTGGCGTCCATCGTCTTCTGGATCACATCGCTCATCTCGAGGAAACCCATCTTGCCCTGGCGGAAAGCCAGGTTCACCACCTCGTTGGCCGCGTTCAGTACGCACGGCATATTGCCGCCCTTGTGCATGGCGTCATACGCCAGACGCAGATTGGGGAAGCGCTCCAGGTCGGGTTTCTCGAAAGTGAGATTGGCCGTCTTGAAGAGGTCGAGACGCGGGAATGAAGCCCCAACGCGTTCGGGGAAAGTGAGCGCATACTGTATCGGCAGACGCATATCGGGCGCGCCGAGCTGAGCCTTCACGGCGCCGTCGGTAAACTGCACGGCCGAATGCACGATGCTCTGCGGATGTACGAGCACTTCTATCTTCTCCACATCCACCCCGAAGAGCCATTTGGCCTCTATCACCTCGAAGCCCTTGTTCATCATCGAAGCCGAGTCGATGGTGATCTTGGCGCCCATATCCCAGTTGGGGTGGCGGAGCGCATCGGCTGCCGTGGCTTTGGCTATCCGGTCGAGCGTCCAGGTGCGGAACGGACCACCGCTGGCCGTGAGCAGGATCTTCTCGATCTCGCTCCTGTCTTCGCCTACGAGGCTCTGGAAAATAGCCGAGTGCTCGGAGTCGACCGGCAAAATGGGCGCGTGATACTGCTGTGCGAGCGAGCAGATAATCTCGCCTGCCACCACCAGCGTCTCTTTGTTGGCCAGCGCGATGGTCTTGCCCGCGCGAATGGCCTCCATCGTCGGGCGCAAACCCGCGTAGCCCACCATAGCGGCCACCACGATATCGATCGACGGCAGCGTCACCATCTCTGCAATGGCATCCGAACCGGCCCACACTTTCATCATATCGGCATCTTTGCCGAGCGCCGCGTTCAGTTTTTCGCAAAGTTCGCCGTATTTGCTCTCGTCGGCTATGCAAACCACCTCCGGGCGGAATTCCACAGCCTGCTCCACGAGCTTATCCACCGAGCGGTGGGCCGTGATGGCATATACGGCAAATCGTTCGGGCTGCTCGCGCACCACGTCGAGTGTCTGCGTACCGATACTGCCGGTAGAGCCCAATATAGCCAGTTGTTTTTGTTTCATAAGACATCCCCAAGCCCCTTCATAGAAGGGGATGTTGGGTATTATTGGTTAATATTTCGATTGTTTCCTTTATTTTCGATACTACGGTGTCTGGAACTACCATAACCTCTTCGTTTGTGAAACGGATTACGGTAAAACCCATACTGTTGATTGCAGCTGTTCGCTGCTCATCCTCCTGTTTCTGTTCGGCATCGAGATGATAGCCGCCATCTATTTCCACCACCAGTTTGCATGAGAGGCATACAAAGTCCGCTATATATTGCTTAATGATATATTGCCTTTTGAAGCTCACGCCAAGATTTTTCCGCCTCAACAGTTGCCACATCACCGCTTCTGCTTCCGTAGGATTCTTTTTCATCCTCCGCGCTTCCTCCTGCAAAGCAGGGTAAAGAATCGGGTCTGCGAAACAATAGTCAATCATATTCTTTCTTCTTGGCCTTCCGGTGAAAAAATTCTTTTAATCCCTTTCCCCTCCGGGGAGAGGATGCCCTGTGGGCAAGAGAGGAGTCTTCCCCTCCACTCTATGAGGATGGAGAAACATCCTGTGAATGTTTCGAAGAGAGTCTAGTACGGCTTTGCCGCAAGAGAGGAGATTTTCACCTCCACTCTATGAGGATGGAGAAACATCATGTGAATGTTTCTAAGAGAGCATTGTGCGGCTCTGACGCAGGA
>JAGHUE010000191.1 GCA_018064985.1 Candidatus Colicola faecequi
CGGCGGGAAGGTACTCACTACCGGCCTCACCTATGCTCTTCATAGTACAAGGCATCCCTATCGCAATTTCGATCGCAATATAGTTGACCAGGACGGCGAGGGTTTCGACCCCTGGAATGCCGACGGCCGCCTGCACGAGCTCTCCTGGCCGGTGCGTTTCGTGCATTACTTCGAGGATGTGTCCGGTTTGAAGGTGATGCTCGACTCGTATAATTCGCTTCTCCATTTCTCACAGGCGGACGACAGTTGGGGACACAATCTCTTCGTGCAATATGAGAATATGCCCCGCGAGGATTGGTATCGCTACGACTTCTCCGGCCGTGATTTCTCGGCAGGCATGCTCGAGAATACGCTCTCGCTTCACTACGATAAAGATTTCAACCGTTGGCTTCGTATGTACGCAAGCGCGGGCGTCGCGTGCGATGGTATAATATTGAGAGACAAGCAGCTTCTGGTGCCCTCTGCCGAGGCTGAGTTGGCGCTTAATTTCCATCGGAAGAGTTGGTTTGATGCGTCGGTTATTTTAGGTAATTACCGCACCAAATACACGTGGAATCAGTTGCGCCTCCTCTCGTCCGACTACCAGAACGGCGTTCTCTCCGGCCCGTATGCCCCCTATCCTTTCTACGGCGGCGAGTATCTGTCTGTCCGCAAGGGCATTCAGCAGCCGCAGTATGCGCTGGTCGATCTTCCGATCGAGTTCACCGTTTCCCAGAAAGGCGGCAAGACGCATAAGTTCTCCATCCTCTCCACCGCCCGCCTCTATTATCACAACTGGACCATCGCTCATAATCCCTCGTATCAGTCGCCCGAAGAGGGTAGTTTGCCCTATCTCCTCACTTATCAGGAGCCTGTCAGCGGCGCCGGCCTCTTCGCCCTGCCGCTCTATCTGAGCAACACCCTCAAGTATACCTATCAGGGTCCCAAGGTGTTCTTCTCGCTCTCCTGGCAGAGCTATCAGATGTCGGGCCTCACTACGCTCGGCAACGGTGCGGAGAACAACTCCATCTCCACGCTCCAATACTCGATGCTCTATCCCACGTTGGGCGAAAACCTCAAGAACCCCGATTCGCCTGTCCGTGCCCTCGGCCGTCTTGACCAGGATAAGGCATTCATCTTCCGTATTCAGCTCGGCGCCAATATTACGGACAACGTGCAGTACATGCTCAATTTCCACTTCCAGGACGGCACTCCGATCTGCAACTACGTAACGGAAAACGGGCTCCTCTACGCCCGCAACACCAAGGGCATCAACCCCTCCGACGGCCATTTCGGTATGCGCAAGGATGCCTATTTCAATTTCGATATGAAGCTCTCTTACCGGGGCAACATCAATATGCGCAATCAGAAGCTCAACGCGCCGGGCGCCTTGCCTTTTGCGGTGGAGCTCCTCTGCTACAATATCTACGACTTCGGTACTACCTGGTATGAGTATTCGTTCGACCAGTATATGGAGCACGGTCGTCGCACCTTGGCTGAAGTCATTCCTCGCGGCCTCACCCTCAAGTTCTCCATCGGTCTCTCCAAAAACCGCTGATTCTCCGTTTCCCTTTCGTATACGCATAAAAAAGCCTGCTCGACTGAGCAGGCTTTTGTTTCATGTCTCGTATGCAAGGAGGCTTTTTATATTGATTCTTCTTTGCGGTTGTCCCAGAGATAGGCTTCCCAACCGTTTCCGTTTTCGTGCTTGAACGACCCGCAGCCGTCTTGTTTGGCTTGTTGTCGGGTGGCCCAGCGCGTTTGCATCTGTTCCTCGCTGCGGTACTGGTAGTGCGCCACTTCTATTGTCTCCGGCGCCACGAAACCCCACGGGTGCGGGTAGCGCCATGTGCTCTTCCAGAAGAGCAGGGGTGAGTGCCGCATGAACCGGCGTTCCGTCCGATGCGCTTTCAGATGATGGTGGAAAATGGCTCTATCCTGTTCGAAATTGCCGGTCAGTTTCTCGAGGTCTTCTTTGCCGAGCAGGTAATCGGTACTGCTTTTCTTTACGGCCCGGTAGCGCCATGAAATGCGGCTCAGCAAGCCTCGCACGTCGTTTGGATAAAACTCGTCGGCATCCAGCCGTACGCACCACCAGTCGCCCCATTTCATCTCTTTTCGATAAGCTTTGAAAAGTTGGGCCCGGAGCCCGATGCGGAATGGTCCGGCATACTGGCCGAAGGCAACGATCTGCGGCAAATCTTCGCTCAACTGCTTCACGATTTCCCAAGTCCCGTCGGAGCTGCCGTTGTCGAGCACGATGATTTTGTCGCTCCAGCGGCATGCGTCGCGGAGTGAGGCGGCAATCACGTCGGCTTCGTTTTTCACTACGAGCAGGCTGTATATTTTGAATCCGTCGTTGTGCACTTAAATCTTGTCTCTGCCGTGCAGCAGTTTCATCAGGTAATACTTGATAGGGTTGGAGTATTTGAGCTGTTTCCAGGGGCGGGAGGAATGCGGTTTGTGGACTACCGGGCTGTCCAGCATCAGCAGGTTTCGGAAGCCGAGTCTGACGGCCTCGTGGGAGATGAAGACGTCGTACCAGTTTTTCTCGGGGTCCAGCCGCCCGAAGTCGAAGCTCCGGAGCAGTTCTTCGGTCAGCAGGGTGCAGCAGAACGAGAGTCTTTTGCGCGTCTCTACCGTCTGGCCCTGCAGCTTGCGGGCGTAGTCGTATGGGAAGTTGATCTGCCCAGCTGCGTCATGTGTCACGGCCGCTACGAGTCCTGTTCCCGGCTTTACTTCTGCGAGCATCCTGTCCAGCGTGTCGGGGCTCACTACCACGTCGCTTTCTACAATTACCAGGTGCTGCCCTTTCTCGAGTGCCTCTTTTCGGGCTGTCAGGAGCACGAGCCGGTAATTGGGCGACGGGTGGTCGGTCAAGTCCTTCAGGTGCACCACGCGGATACCCGTCTCCTCTGCCAGCGCGTCGAGCCTGTCGGCCGTCTCCTCCTTCGAAAAATCGTCGAAGACACTCACGCTGTATCCGCTGTCCACGATGGCGCGGATAGCCTCTTCCGTCGTAAGGATGGAGTCCTTAACGGGCATGATGATATGTAGGCGTTTGCTGCTCAAGCCTCGGTTGTTTCTTCTTCAGTGTCTTCAGCCTTCGATTTCTTCTTCAGCACGAAGTCGCGGCCGAGGTAGTTTTTCCGGACAATCGGATTGGCTGCCAGTTCTTCCGGCGTACCATGGAAGAGAATCTTGCCCTCGAAAAGCAGGTAAGCGCGGTCGGTAATCTGCAACGTCTCATCTACGTTGTGGTCGGTGATGAGAATGCCTATGTTCTTGTCTTTCAGGCGCCAAACCACGTCTTGAATCTCCTGGACGGCAATAGGGTCGACGCCCGCAAAGGGCTCGTCGAGCATTACGAAGCGGGGCTCTATGGCGAGGCAGCGGGCAATCTCCGTTCGGCGTCGTTCACCGCCGGAGAGTCGGTCGCCCAAGTTGTGGCGCACGTGTCCGAGGTTGAATTCCTTGATCAGCTGCTCCAGTTTCTCTTCCTGATATTCCTTCGTAAAGTTCGTCATTTCCAGCACAGCACGGAGGTTGTCCTCCACACTCAGTTTGCGGAAAACGCTCGCTTCTTGCGGGAGATAACCGATGCCGCGCTGCGCGCGCTTGTACATCGGGAAGTTGGTGATGTTTTCGTCGTCGAGGAAAATCTCACCGTTGTTGGCCGTGATGAGACCGGTCGTCATGTAGAAAGTGGTTGTCTTGCCCGCTCCGTTAGGGCCGAGCAGACCTACGATCTCGCCCTGATGCACCTCTATCGACACATCGTTGGCGACCGTTCGTTTGCCGTATTTCTTTACCAGATGCTCCGTTCGGAGCACGGAATGTTTTTCTTCCATTCTGTACGATTATTGCTTTATTTCTACGTATACGGGGCAGTGGTCGGAATGTACTGCCTGCTGCATGATTCCTGCGGCTTCGATGCGACTTCGGAGCGGCTCGCTTACCCAGTGGTAGTCAATGCGCCAACCCGCATTCCGCTCTCTTGCGCCGAACCGGTAGCTCCACCATGAATACTGCTCAGCGGCATCTGAAAACATTCGGAAAGAATCTATCAGTCCGCTGGCTTCCCAACGGTCCATCCATTCCCGTTCTTCAGGGAGGAAACCGCTCACGCCTTTCTGGCGCTCCGGATGGTTGATGTCTATCGGCTTGTGGCAGATATTGTAGTCGCCGCAGATAATTACGTTCTCCCGCTCTTTCCTCAGTTCGTTCACCCAGGGCAGAAAATCCTCGAGAAACGCCATCTTGAAATCTTGCCGTACATCACCTGTCGTGCCGCTGGGAATGTACACGCACACCACAGTTACGTCGCCGAAATCGGCCCGCAGCACGCGGCCTTCCGAGTCATATTTCGGATTACCCATGCCGGCCTTTACGTAGTCGGGCTCCTGCTTCGAGAAGATGCCTACGCCCGAGTAGCCTTTCTTCTTGGCCGAATGGAGGAAGCTCTTGTATCCTAACTCGCTGAAAGCCAGCGTGTCGATTTGTTCGGGCTGCGCTTTGCTCTCTTGGATGCAGAATACGTCGGGTTGCTCTTGCGCCAGCCATTCCATCAGGCCTTTGCTTACGGCAGAGCGGATGCCGTTGAGGTTATATGATATGATTTTCATTTCCTTATGTAGATCTTTACGCCCGTGCTGTGATGTTCTTTACCCTCACCATCGGTGCCTACTTTGATGATATACATTCCCGGCCCGAGTTCTGTGAGATTTTCGTCGGTCTGTATCAGTCGGCCCGCAACGTCGTAGACACCTTCTATCTTAGTGTATTCGCGGCCTTTCTTATCGTTATCCGTTGCCGTTTCGCGGGCCAGATACGAGATCCAGTCGGCACCGCCCATGAAGTCGAATATTATTATTCCGTCCGACTCTTTGATGTTCGTGATTGGATAATCCTCATAAGGTGCATATTCATCTGTTCCCAGAGGGAAGAGGTCGCCCGCTTTCCCGTAGCTGCCCGTACTTTTTCCGTCTGCTTCGATGATATCCACACCCATCGAGTTTTTCGAGTTGTTGACCACGTTCTGCGTCCACGAAGAGTAGCTGTAACTTACTTTTGTGATCATCATTCCATGTCCGGGCAGATACTGGTCCCAACCCTTCTTCTGGCGGTTTTCTACCATGTAAAACTTCGTTGGGCTCGGGTTGTTGCCTACCATGTTGCATTCGCCCGTTTCTGTGATGATAAACGCCTTGTTGCTCTTCTGGATCTCGCTCATCGATATGGTGGCCGGTTTGTTGAGCAGTTCGGGTGTCATCCAGCCGAGGAAATAACGCTCGTAAGCCGAATAAGCGGGTGGGGTATTGCCGCTGTTGTTGTACGGACCTCCGTCCATTATATCCCATTCGCACATCGTGCGATGAGACGAGTTGTTGGTGGCATAAAGGTCCGGTAAGCCGAGCACGTGCGAGAATTCGTGGCAGAATGTACCGATGCCGGAGTGCTGCTTGCTCAGGTATTCGAGTTCGTTACCGCAGGCATACGTGTTGAGCACTTTGCCGTCCAGGCGCACTATCTTCCCTATACCGTCGCGAATCCAGAAAGTGTGCGGCCAGATAGTGTTTGCAGCTCCGCCGTCGGCTTGCCCGAAACCGGCATAAATCACGTATACGAAATCAATCTCCCCATCTCCGTCATTGTCGTATCTGGAGAAATCTACATCCGCGTCGGCTGCTTTGCATGCGTCGATAATCAGTTGCGATGCGTTTGCGTCCGTGTCATAATAAGAATCTGCCCCGTAATAGTTGAGTGTATTGGGCATCGTGTACGGTCCCACTACGTCGAACTGCGGCTGATATTGTCCGTTCGACTGGTCGATGAAATACTGACGGGCCGAGCCTTCCGAATGAACTGAATAATGCTGTGTACGGTAAGAGTAGCTGTAGCTGCGCTCATAATTATCTCCGTTGATCATTGCCTTCATTTCCTCATACGGAGTCTCGAAGGCCCGGTCGGAATAGTTCACCAGAATGACCAGCCCTCTGGGGGCGATGTTCAGCGGAACGGCTGTTTTTTTTATCACTCTGCGGGCTGCCGTCGCTTTCTGCTCGCCCTGATAGCGTGCTGTCTTACGGATTCTTTCCTCCACTTCATCTTCGCTCAACGCCCTCGTTTGCCGGTAAAAGCCGGCTGCGTCTTGCTCTACCCAATGTCCATCCTTGTCAGTCAACCAATGGAATGTCTGGTCTCCGTGTGCCCATACGGTCAGCGTGTCGCCGTTGGGCTGCACCACAGTCCGCGGCCCTTTTTTGGCCGGCACGGCTGCTGCTGTCAGTCCCATTCCGAGGAGCAGGATGGTTGATAAAATATGTTTCATTTTCCGATAAAAAATGTTCGTTTAGTGAATACGGTTACCCATGATGTCGTAGGTGATTCCATTTACTGTGATATAGAGTCGCCCGTCGATAATCACTTTCTTCACGGACCTTTCCGTTTTCGGGCTCTCTACGGCTGTCGGCATCTCCTTGTAGCTTATCTGGATGCTCTTCAGGAATGCCGCTTTGGTCGTGTTCGTTATCTCAATTGTCAGATCGCCGGTCGCATTCCGGTCGTTGTAGAAGTAATAGTCGGTGGCACTGCCGTTAAGTCGCTTCGAGTTCTCGATCTGCTGTCCGCCGATATATACGGTCAGTTTCGAGTCACTGCCCGCGCTCTGTGAGGCATTGACCACTATTTCGTCCGCCATGCAACCGTCCGACTCTTCTGTCGTGAGCGTCACTCTCTTGGCAGCGTAGTCCATGTTGCCGAACTGTGCTCCGCGGCCGTTTTCATAGCCGTAATTGGTTGCGCTGCTGCTCAATATCCAATTGTAGTCTCCGAGCGTCACAGTTCCTGGAGCCAATCGTCTGTTGGCAGTCCATTCGTAGCTCGGGCATGTGCCCGGTCTCTGTGGCCGTCTTGCCGTGGCAATAATCTGTACGTCATCCGTCACGTTGTCGATCGTTATCGTGGCGCTCGTGTTGTCTCGTGAATAGACAACTCGCCCGACTGTTGTATTCCGTATCAGGACGTTCACTTCCGTCAGTTGGCAGTTCGGATTGGCTGTAACCGTTCCGTGCCAGCTGCTTCCGCTCGTTACGCACAATTCATCGCCCGTCAGCGTGGTTTTCTGTCCGGTAAACTGAATCTCATAACCTTCACATCCAATTCCGCCCATGAAGTCAAACGTAATCAGTCTGTTTGCTTCGGCTATGTTGGTCAGCGGATATGCCTCGAATGGACTGTAGGATGTTACTCGCCCCGTACCGGGGAAAGGATCCGACTGGTCTTGTGAACTCACCCCGCTGGCCGGCACGTAGTTGAGGAGCGGATTGCGGTCGGTG
This sequence comes from Candidatus Colicola faecequi, assembly GCA_018064985.1. Lineage (GTDB taxonomy): Bacteria > Bacteroidota > Bacteroidia > Bacteroidales > Paludibacteraceae > Colicola > Colicola faecequi. Next base: position 7,317 of record JAGHUE010000191.1, read on the forward strand.
TTGTTCACCTCATTGCTTATCCACGTATACTCGTTATATTTCACCTTCCAAATCAGCATGCCATGGCCGGGCAGTTGGCTGTCCCAACCTGTTTTCTGCCGGTTCTCCAGATAGTAAACGGTGCTTTCTTCCGTATATGGTGTAGCCTCTGAACCGTCCTGGGTTATATAATAACCGGTCTGTCCGTCAGCCGGAAGCGTCACAACCTGTGGTTCGCTCAGCAATGTCGGGTTGGCCCAACCCACAAACGCCTTGTCGTAAATCGAATAACAGGGTGGCACTTCGCCATCGCCATTATATGAACCGCCGTCCATCAGGCTCCAGCCGCCCGGGGTCAGATGGTGCTGGTAGTTGTAGCCGTATTCAGTGTCGTAATAATCCGGCAAACCGATCACGTGCGAAAACTCGTGGCAGAATGTGCCGATGCCGTTGCGCATCGGGTTGCTCAGACTGTAGCCGCGGGTTTGCCAATAGGAGTCAATGTAATTGAGCTCTCCGCTGTATGCGAAACTGCCTACTGCCACCCCGTCAAACGTATAATTCGAGGGCTCCCAATAGGCATCTGATGGCAAACTCGAATAGCCCCAATAGATGGCGCTAGGCAGATCAAACGACGCCGGCCAAAGGGTGTTCTCCCCGCCGCCGTCAGCTTCGCCGTAGCCTGCATATATGATGTAGACGAAGTCAACGTAGCCGTCATAGTCATTGTCGTATTGGCTCAAATCTACGCCCGGCAACTGGCTCGCAATTGAGCAAGCATGCAGCACGAAATCTCCAATCATAGCGTCATCTCCGTCGCGGTCATCATCCGTTTCCAGATTCTGACCGTAATAAGCCATCGGCTGCGGCAAAGTAACCGGGCCCACCACGTCAAAATGCGGATTGTACGTCCCGTTCGACTGGTCCTGGAAATATTTTCGCGCGCTGCCCAGCGAGATGTCATAACTGTAATTGTTGCCATTCAGCATAGAATCCATCTCTGCCTGTGTGTTGCTTGGCTGAAATTGCACATCCTGAAACTCCGCCAGAATGAGCAATCCTCTCGGGGCAATATTGAGCGACGGCTCTTTCCGTGGCGCTTTGCGGATGCCGGCCCGCTGCTCATTCCGCTCCATTCTGCGTTCTTCCGCACGTTTCTGCAGACGGGCAAACTCCTGCTCGCTCAGTTTTCTGAGCGTTCCGTCTGTCTCCCTGTAGTGATTATTCTGAGAGTCAACGAACCAATGTCCGAATTCGTCACCCACAGCCTGCACTTCCACAGCCGTACCGTCCGCCAGATAGCGGATTATGCTTCCCCTTCTGGCCGGAACACCGAAAGCGGCAACCGCCATCATCATGGCCAGTAATGTGCCCCAAAACTTCTTCATGCGCCGAAAAAGAGTCTGTTTAAAATCAATACTGTTCAATCTTGCGTCTTACTATCCAACGCTTCTCGCACTTCGAACGGTCGGCTTCGTTTTTGGCCACCTTGCGCTTGGCAATAGCTTCACGCACGGTCTTTCCGTTTTCGTTCGTCGTTTCTTTCCATACTGCGTAGCAGTAATACCCTTTCTTGTTCTTTGCAATAAGCAGTCCGTCCAATGTCGTGTGGAAGTGGAAATGCTCATCGCCGTGGAGAATTACCGTTATTGAATCTCCGTTCGGCTGTGCGATGTCGAACGGTATTCTGCGAGCCGGAACAGCCCACATCCAGGCTGCTGCCAGGCTTAATATGGATGCTATGATAATCTTTTTCATGGTTCTTCGTTTTTATACGCTTTTTATGCAGTGTTTATGCAAAAAATTCATCTTTTTTTCGAGCAACTTCGTGTGGACGTACAGTGGACTTGGAGTGGACTTCCATGCGACTTTTGTCGAACTTCTGTTTATGCGTTTTTTATGCAGTTATGCATCTTTGTGGGCCGCTTTCACTTTCTTGAACAGGTTGCTGGCGAACACAAAATCGTCCAGCGCCTCGTTGCCGTTGCCGTACACCGTGTCCTTGCTGCCCTCCCACGCCATCTTGCCTTCCTTCAGGAAAACGATGTGGTCGCCTATCTCCAGAATCGAGTTCATATCGTGCGAGTTGATCACCGTGCAGATGTTGTACTCTTCCGTAATCTCGTGAATCAACTGGTCGATCACCAATGACGTTTTCGGGTCAAGTCCCGAGTTCGGCTCATCGCAGAAAAGGTATTTCGGGTTCATCGAAATGGCTCTCGCAATGGCCACGCGCTTCTGCATACCGCCCGATATCTCTGCTGGCGACAAATTATATGCCACAGGCTGGATGTTTACGCGGCTCAGGCAGAATTTTGCCCGGTCTTCCATCTCCTTTTTTGTCATGGAGGAAAACATCTCCAGCGGGTACATTACGTTTTCCAGTACGCTTTGCGAGTCGAAAAGAGCCGAACCCTGAAACAGCATGCCCACCTCTCTTCTGAGTTGCACAATCTCTTTGGCCGACATCTCCGGAAGGTTTCTTCCGTCATATTCGATGCGCCCTGCGTCTATCTGGTGCAATCCGATTATCGATTTCATCAATACCGTCTTGCCGCTGCCCGACTGACCGATAATCATGTTGCACTGGCCGTCATACATCTCTGTGTTGATGTTGTCCAGTACCACATGTCCGTCGAAACTTTTATGTACGTTCTCTACGTGAATCATTTCTTTTACCGTTTTTACCGTTTTACCGTTTCCTCCAGCCCGGAGGTCCGTCTGTTCTCAATCGATTATCTTTTCCCTCCTGCCCGGAGGTCCGTCTGTTCTGCTCTTTCTCAGCTGAGCATCAGCTTGGTCAGGAAGATGTCGAGGAACAGAATCACTACAATCGATTTTACTACTGCATTCGTAGAAGCTTTACCCACTTCCAGCGCGCCTCCTTTGGCTGTGTAGCCGTAGTAGGCTGATACGCTCGTAATCACGAAGGCGTATATTACTGATTTGGAAATCGCATACGGCACGTGGTACGTCATGAATGCATACGTTATACCGTACACGTACTCATCCACCGTCAGAATGCCGCCCCAGGCAGCCATGCAATAACCGCCGATCAGCGCTGCACCTACGGAGAAAATCACCAGCACGGGCATCATCAGCATAAAGGCCGTGATTTTCGGCAGAATCAGGTAGTTGGCAGAATTCACACCCATAATCTCCATGGCGTCAATCTGTTCCGTTATCCGCATGGTGCCTATTTCCGAGGCGATATTGGAGCCAACCTTACCCGCCAGAATAAGGCAAAGGATAGTGCTCGAAAACTCCAGCAGCATCGTGTCTCGCGTCACTACGCGCCTACCGTATATTTCGGCAGAAGCGGGTTCGCCATATCCAGCTTGATCTGCATGGTCATAATTGCACCGATGAAAACGGAAATCACAAGGTCGATTGGAACTGACTGTGTGCCCAGTTTGTCCAGTTCTTTTGCGAATTGCCGCCAAAACATGCGTTGCTTGTCAGGGGCGCGGAATACGCGGCCCAAAAGGATGAAATATTCTCCTATTATTCTTAAAAAAGCCATAGTTATCGAAGATAAGTATGCAAAGTTACTGCTTTTTATTCATTGTTGCAAATCGCGGCCCGAAATTCACAAAAATATTCCTATCTATGATAGGGTTTGCGATTTTTTTCAGTTTTTATTTGGCTATGTCAAAAAAAAGTAGTACCTTTGCCGCCGTTTTGTGTAACAAAAGCACGATAATTATCTTCAAAACTAATAAATTTATTTTGTTTTATTTTATGAAACGTACACTTATTTTGTCTCTCTGCATGTGCGTAGCTTCTGCTATTTTTGCACAGCGCCACGACACTGTCGTAATCATTACGAAGGCTGAAGCTCCTGTTGAGAAGGCTGCTCAAACCGCAGCTCCTGCTGTTGTAGCTGGTGGCTGCTGCACTACTGATTTCAATCAGAAGACCTATGCTAACGATCCGAAGGATGGTTACTATTTCACCAATTGGGAACTCGCTGTAAAGGGTGGTATCAACTACCTCAACGCAGCTCCGGCTTATCCGGAACTTTCCCGCGCTGACGTTATCTCTTTCAACGCTGCTCTCGACCTCGTTTACAACTTCAACGATGCTTGGGGTATCAAGGGCGGTCTCGGCTGCTATGGTATGAACCGTACCGGTCTTGAAGGTTATGCTATTGACATCGACCTCCAGGCTCGCGCTAACCTCACCAACCTCATCGCTCCTCACCGTTCTGAGCTCAGCCGCCGTTTCAACGTTTACGCTGGTATCGGTATGGGTTACGCTCCTATCCTTCTCAAGGAAGAGGATCTCACCGTTGGCCACTATGGCGTTGGCGTTGCTTCTCTCGAAGCTGAGGCTCGTTTCAGCAAGCTCGTTGGCCTTTTCATTGACGGCGAACTCCGTGCTTACTTCACCAGCCCGAAGCAGGCTGTGCTTGAGCCGAATCCGTATCGTCCTTGCCTCGCTACCAACATCGGTCTCCGTTTCCACTTCTAATCTTTAAGTCGCAATTTTTATGAAGCATTTTTCTAATCATATCTGCTGTGTAGTAGCGCTCTTTGCGTTGCTTACCGGGGTATCGGCTTCTGCTTTCGCATCCGAAGAAAAATCGGATACGCTCAAGGCTGAAGTCAATGGGAAGACGCTCTATTGCACTTATACGGAAGGACGTATCCAGAACGATTACGTTATCACGTTGCTCAACTTCGACTCTGTAGGTCAGTATGATGAGTTCTCTTCTGCTATCGCTCAGGAGATCTACATGAACTACAAGGAGTTGTTCAACTCCAAAGATCAGGTTCGTCTGATTGTTGAGTATGCAGAAGAAGCCGCTCCGCGCGACACCAACCTTGTGCTCCGTTTCGAGGGCTGCTACTTCGACTTCGACAAGGCTGTCATCAAGGCAGAGTTCTACGATATTCTTGACAACGCTGCCGTTGTGCTTCAGCAGCTCAACAAGCGTGTAGCCGTCTGCGGTTATACCGACAGCACCGGTTCTGAATCCTACAACCTCGAGCTTTCCAAGCGTCGTGCTATGGCTGTACGCAGCTACCTCATCAAGAAGGGCTGCAACCCCGACATGCTGACTGCTAAGGGCTTTGGTGAATCCAACCCGATTGCGACTAACTCTACGCCCGAAGGCCGTGCAAAGAACCGTCGTTGCGAACTCCGTCTCAACGAAGACTGATTCGTTCAGGTGCATTAGTGCATGATAATTTACAGCAGAGGCTGCTTGACAATCGTCAGGCAGCCTCTGCTTTTTTGCCGGGATTGGGGCAATTATCAAGGTTTACTTGCGGGGACAATCGCGATTGTTGCGTTTGTACGAATAAAAAAATAGCGCCCCGCTGGAGCGCTATTTCTTGTCTGTAAGCCGTTTTGTTTAGTGTATGGCAATCTGCATCACCATTTCGGCAATTCTGCGCGCAGAGTCTTTCTGTGCGAGCGAGAGGACGTTGGTGTGCAGTTTCTCGAGCTGTGCTTTGTCGGCAATTGTCTGCAGAAGCGAGCTGACCAATTTCTCGCTGGCTTCTGCGTCTTTCACCATAATGGCTGCGTCTTTCCTTACGAGCGCCATGGCGTTATGCGTCTGATGGTCTTCTGCTACATTGGGTGATGGTACGAGAATGCTTGGCTTGCCGAGCAGACAGATTTCCGAAATGGAAGATGCGCCTGCGCGCGAAACAACCAGATCGGCTGCTGCATAAGCAAGTTCCATTCTGCTGAGGAATGCCGTGCAGATGATTCTGTTGTCCTCTTGCGCTTTGGTTCCCTCCTCGTATGCCGCATGGCATCTTTCGTAGTAGGTCTTGCCGGTTTGCCAGATCACATTTATACCGGCTTTCTGCATTGCCGGAATGCCCTGAATCATGGCCTCGTTGATGGTTCTTGCTCCCAAGCTGCCGCCAATCACAACGAGTGTCGGTTTCTTGGGGTCAAGCTTTATGCCATATTCTTTCTCAATGTACTCGAATGCTTCTTCTCTGCTGCCGTTTACGAGATTCTGTCGAACGGGGTTGCCGGTCAGAACGATCTTCTCTGCAGGGAAGAATCGCTCCATTCCTTCATAAGCAACGCAAATCTTTTTCGCATCGTCCTTGAGCAGTTTGTTGGTTACACCCGCAAAGCCGTTCTGCTCTTGCAGCAGGATTGGAATACCCATCTTGGCTGCCGTCTTCATGGCTGCTCCGCTGGCGTAGCCGCCTACACCAACACCCACCTGTGGCTTGAATTCGCGGATCACTTTCTTTACCATGCGCATGGAGCGAAGCATATCGATGACTACGCTGACATTTTTGAGCGGATTCTGCCGGTTGAAGCCGCGGACCGGCAAACCGATAATCTTGTAGCCGGCTTGTGGTACACGTTCCATTTCCATTCGTCCGAGAGCGCCTACAAAGAGTATGTCTGCTTCCGGATCAAGCTCTTTGAGCGCGTTTGCGATGCTAACTGCGGGGAAGATGTGGCCACCCGTTCCTCCGCCTGAAATGAGATATCTCATGTTATTTTAGTTATGTATGATTGTTCAGATGTTGTCCGAATCGGGAACGTCATTGAAAGATTCTGCCTTGGCTTCGTCTTGCTGACCTTTAATTTGATTCTGTTCGCGGCTGACGGCCATCATGATCCCGAAATAAAGTGCTGTAGCCAAAGTGGAAGTACCGCCCAATGTGATCATTGGGAGCGGCTGACCGGTTACCGGTCCGAGTCCTACGGCTACCGCCATGCTGATGAACGCCTGGCAAGTAATCATCAGCGCCAATCCCATTACCATCAGCATGGCTGTGTGGTCGCCGAAGCGACTGCTGGCATAGCATGCCCGGAAAAGAATGGCCAGATAGAGGAAAATGAGGAAGATAGAACCGAAGAGCCCCGTTTCCTCTACAATGATGGCAAAAATATAATCTGCAAAAGCAAGCGGCAGATAATCGCGCTCTACGCTGTTGCCTGGCAATACACCGATAGGGGAAATGCCGCCTCTCGCCACTGCAACTTTGGCCAGACTTCGCTGGTAATTGTCGTCGTTCAGCTCGAAGGTTTTGCCGTCAGAGGCATCCGAATGCTCCTGCAGCATGTCATCAATTCGTCCCACCCATACGGATGCTCGGGCGAAGAGCTTGGGAAGCTTCCTGCCTGGTTTGATGAATCCGTATTCCACGATAAAGTAGCCGGCAATCATTATACCTGCGGCTATTACGAAGGTAGATAGGATGTATTTCCACTTTACGCTGGCCAGAATCCACAACAGACCGACGATGCCTACCATCAGTACGGCGGTCGAGAGGTTGCCTACCATAATAGGAAACACGGTAATGCCGGTGATGATAAGCGTACGGTAGAACGCTTTTTTCATCTCTTCATCCGTCTCGGCTCTCGCTAGTTGATCGGCTACAACGATCACCAGACCTATTTTTGCGAACTCGGATGGCTGAAAAGCGATTCCAAGCTTGAACCATCGGCCGGCTCCGTTGATGCTTACCACAAACGGATTGTGAGGAATGAGCATGGAAAGCAGCATCAAAACCGAAACTCCTAATCCGATATAGCCGAAAAGGCGGATCAGCCAGCTGGGCATAAACTGAACGAACCATGCCAGGACAACGCCCAATACGATGAAAATGAACTGGTGTCCAACCGGCCCCCAAGCGGAGTTCGATTTGTATACGAGGGTACTCGTCGCGCTGAAAAGTGCGATGAGTGCCGCTACTATCAGGATGCCGAACAGGGCCCAGAAAGTCCAGTCGATGTAGCGTTTTGAATATTGCGGGTTGTCAGTAAACGAAGTACTGAACAGTTTTTCTTTCCAATTCATAAAATTCGGGTTGTTAAGGGTTAGGTATACGGTTGTTTATTATCGGATTTTGAGCGTAAGAATCGTGAATGCTGCCAGCAGGAGCGTGACAATGCAGAATCGCAGCACGATTTTGGTCTCATGATGCAAGTCTTTCGAACCTTTCATCTTGATGATGCAGTTCGGGTCGCGCGAGAGTACCTGCTCAACCGACGTACGGAAATGGTCGTGAATCGGAGTGCGCTTCCAAATGCGGATTGGATGTCCCGACTTTTTGGTAAATTTATATACTTGTGTCTGCAGAATTACCGATACGCTTTCCATCAGGAATACTCCGCACAGAATCGGTACAAGCAACTCCTTGTGGATGATGACTGCTGACACGCCGATGATTCCGCCGATGGTGAGACTGCCCGTGTCACCCATGAAAATCTGTGCAGGGAAACCGTTCCACCAGAGGAAACCGACCAGTGCGCCAACGAAAGCTGCCAGAAAGACGGTCAGCTCTTCGCTTCCGGGGATATACATCACGTCAAAATAATCGGCGAAGACCGTGTTGCCGGAGATATATGCCAATGCTATCAATGCCACACCTATAATGGCCGAGTTGCCTGCGCACATGCCGTCCATGCCATCATTGAGGTTGGCGCCATTCGATACGGCTGCCACTACCAGTACGGTCAGCAACACGAAGAAAATCCAACCGGCACGATATTTCCAGTCCGGACCGAGCCAACTGAACAGCTCTGCATAGTTGCAGTTGTGATGCTTTACGAACGGAATAGTGGTTTGAGTGGATTTTACCTCCGGAGACTTCTCCACTATAGTCACATTATTTTCTATACGCGTGTCCACGCGCTCGTTCATGACCGTAACAGGGCTGTAGCGAAGTGTCAGTCCGACAATCAGGCCAAGAGTCACTTGCCCGATGATCTTTACCCATCCGTTAAGGCCTTCCTTGTTGTGCTTGAATGTCTTGATATAGTCGTCGGCAAAGCCCAACGCGCCCAGAATCACGGTTGTGAGAAGCATCAGTATCATGTATACGTTGCTCAGTTTGCCGATCAGCAGACATGGAATCAAAATGCTGAAAATGATTACAATGCCACCCATGGTCGGCACTCCCTTCTTTTGCACACCGAACGGGTCGGTTTTTTCGTCACGCTGCTGCTCGGATATGTTTTTTCTGCGTAGATAGCCGATAAACCAGCCGCCCAGATAAACACTGATGAACAGTGCCAAAACGCCAGCCACGATGGCGCGGAATGAGATGTATTGGATAAGACCCGAACCCGGGAAATTGTTGAATGTGGAGAATAAATGATAGAACATTGTATGTCAGCAGTTATGTTTCGTAATTACAGGTATTTCTTTACCATTTCGTGATCGTCGAAATGATGTTTTACACCCTTGATGATCTGATAGTCCTCGTGGCCTTTTCCCGCAACGAGAATCACATCCGTGTCTGCTGCCATCATGCAAGCTGTGCGGATAGCCATCTCCCGATCTTCAATCACAAGTGTATCTTTGAGTTCGTCTTCTGTCAAGCCGGCCATCATGTCGTTGAGAATGTCTTTCGGCTCCTCGTCGCGAGGGTTGTCGGATGTGAGAATGAGTCGGTCCGAACCATGCTTGGCGAGCTGTGCCATCATCGGGCGTTTACCCTTGTCGCGGTTGCCTCCGCAGCCCACTACCGTAATCAGTTTGCTGCCGGCTTTGCGTATCTCGTTGATGGTGTTGATCACGTTTTCAACGGCATCCGGTGTATGTGCATAGTCGATAATGGCGGTCCAGCCTTTGGGTGAACGGATTGCTTCGAAGCGGCCGTTCACGGGTGAAAGGGTAGAGAGTACGCGCAGTATTTCTAGCGGTTCGAAACCGAGGCAAACGGCTGCGCCGTAAATTGCAAGCAAGTTGCTTACGTTGAACCTGCCCACCAGCGGCACAAATACTTCCTGGCCGTTCACTTGAAGCAGCATCCCGTCGAATCCTTCTTCCAGAATCTGTGCTTTGAAATCGGCAAGACTGCGGGTGGAGTAGGTGCGAACTTCCGCGTTGCAATTCTGCGTCATTACAAGTCCGTTTTTGTCATCCTTGTTTGTTACGGCAAAGGCGCTTTTCTTCAATTGGTCGGAGAGGCGTTTTTTCGTGTCGCGGTAGTTGTCGAATGTCTTGTGAAAGTCGATGTGATCGCGGGTCAGGTTGGTGAAAAGTGCTCCGTCGAAATCCAGTCCGGCAATACGCTCCTGAGCAATTGAATGGCTGCTCACTTCCATGAAAGCATACTCGCATCCGGCATCTACCATGCGTTTAAGCAGTCCGTTGAGCTCGAGTGCGTCGGGGGTAGTATGGGTGGATGCTACAGCTTCATCTTCGATGTAGTTGACTACGGTTGAAAGCAATCCGGCTTTCTTGCCCATCTTGCGTACCATTTTGTAGAGCAGGGTGGCAATCGTAGTCTTGCCGTTTGTACCTGTTACACCTACAAGCGTCATTTTCTTGCTCGGTTCGCCGAACCAGTAGCTGGCCAGTTCGCCCAGGGCTTTGGAGGAGTTTTTTACTACGACGAAACATACGTCAGCGTTCTCCACTTCCTCTGGTATGCGTTCGCAAACGATAGCCGTGGCGCCCAGTTCAATTGCTTTTCCGATGAAGTCGTGGCCGTCAACTGCCGTTCCGGGTTGCGCTACGAAGAGCGTTCCGGCTTTTACCTTGCGCGAATCGAATTCGATGGCGCTGATTTCAATCTGCACATTGCCTCTTACCTCTTCGGTTCGGGTTGCGCTGAGAAGTTCTTTCAGTATCATGTTTGTTTCTTTTTATTCGGATAAAACGCTATCGGAGTTCCAGATAGACCACACCACCTCGTACGGCTTTCTGTCCGGCTGCCAGGCTTTGTGAGACCACTTTGCCTTTGCCGCTAATCTGCACCTTCATGCCGGTTTGCTCGATGGCGAAAACGGCGTCACGGGCACCCATACCGACTACGTTCGGCATCTGGTCGGGCTCTATTCTTACACTTACGGCTTGCATGTCCCGATCCACCTTCGCCCACTCCGAATCGGTCTTGCTCACGTGTAGCTTCGTGCCTTTGGCTGCGAGCTTGATGCGTTGCTGCTGGCCGCCTTTGATGGCAGGCTTCATGATGGAATCATACGGCAGGTTCATGGTCTCTGAGTCGGTTGCGCCCGTGCTTGCCATCACGCGCTCGGCAATGAAGCGCACTACTCGTCCGCAGTCGCCGCCTGCATCGTAGTAGCCGTATTTGTGCGGATGGTGAATTACGCAGATGCAGCTGTATTGCGGGGCTTCTTCGGGGAAGTAGCCCACAAAAGCGATTCTGTGGTGACGGCTGCTGTAATGTCCGTTTTCGAACACCTGTGCCGTACCGGTCTTGCCGGCAATATGCACGAGGTCGCTCTGTGCTTTCTTCAATCCCCAGTATTGCGAAGCCGTACCCAGCTTGTCGTCCCATACGACCGCGTGGAGGCATTGCTTTATCTGATTGAGGGTTGTGCTGCTGCAGAGACTCGATTTGAGCGTCTGTGTCTCGAATCGCTTTACTGTGGAACCGTTTTTCTGAATCTCTTTCACGATGATCGGGCTGATCATCTTGCCGTTGTTGGCAATGCCGTTGTAGAACGTAAGCATCTGGAGCGGCGAGAATTCCACGGAGTAACCGTACGACATTTTCGCCAATGTAGTGTTATCGTTCGGAGTAAGAATACGTGGCGTGTTGGCGCCCGGAATCTCACAAGGAATGCTGTCGGCAATGCCCAGACGCTCCAATCGGTTGACGAATTTTTCTGCTTTCTTCTCGTAACTCTGCGTTACGATTTTTGCTAGTGCAATATTGGAAGAAGCCGCCATCGCGTCGCGCACGCAGTAAACCGTGTCTCTCGGGTGCGCATCATAGATGCGGGTGTCGGAATATTTCCAGCCATCGCGGTATACCTCGAACGAGTCGGTCTCGAAATCCACCTTCCCGTCGTCAAGCGCAGCCATCAGACTCACGGTCTTGAATGTGGAACCCGGCTCTACTCGCGTCACGGCGTGGTTCATCATCTCGGCATATTCGCCGCTCTCCAGACGGTCGAGGTTGGAAATGGCTTTGATTTCGCCGGTCTTCACTTCCATCAGGATGCAACATCCCCATTCGCCTTCGATCATCTCGAGACGTTGGCGCAGGATGCTCTCCACGAGGTCCTGCATGTCGGCGTTGATGGTTGTCTTGAGGTCAAGTCCGTTCTGTGCTTCTTCTACTACAACGGTCTCGTATTTGCCGGCTATTCGCTGGCGCTGGCTCATGCCCGGTTTGCCTTTCAGTTCCTCGTCGAATCGCTTCTCGAGGCCTGCATTTCCGCGTCCCGTCTCGCCGTAGATGCTGCCGAGTGTACGACGTGCAAGGCTGCCGAACGGCATTACGCGTTTGTGGCTTTCGTCCGTCAGCAGGCCGCTTTTGTAGCGTCCTTTTTTGAAGAACGGCATCTCTTTTACCTGCTTCATCTCGGTGTAGCTCACAGGTGCGTTTTGCAACTTGAGTCGGCCGTCGCCCCGCTTGAAGGCGCTCGTGAGCATGTTGCGGTATTGTTGCGGACTTTTATCTTTGAAAATGCGGGAAAGACCTGCGGAAATGGAGTCGACGTTGTTGTAGAAAAGCGTATCTCCTCCCTGGTGAAGTGCCTGCACGCGCGTGTCCATCGTCAGCGTATAGCGCGGGAGACTGCCCACGAGCAGACGACCCTCGCAGTCGTAGATATTGCCGCGCATCGGCTCTATCGGACGGTCAACGGCCACCTGATTCTTGGCTATGTCCAGCCACATACTGCGCTCTTTCGTCTGAATCTTGATGATCTGGGCGACAACAAGGAGGAATCCGCACACAATCAGCGCGTAGATCACAACGAAGCGGATGATGATATTTTGCTTGCGGTCCATCAGTCGATCTCAATTGGAGGGGTGCTACTTACTTTTACGTTACTGCCGTTTTCCTGCAGTTTGCGCAAGATGAACGACTGCCGGCTGTGCTCCACGAGCTGTGCCGAGAGGGTGAGGTACTCGAAATGTGCTGCCTCGATCTCGCGGTTGAGGTCGGCTATCTGCCGCTGTTGCTTCTGTGCGCGATAACCGCAGTCGATGTACACGATGAAAAGCAGGCAGATGAGTCCGGCCAACGGCAGGTTGGCGCGCACACGTTGCTTGAGAAACACCTCACCGCTGAGTGTTTCCTGAAAGCCGCGGCGGAAATTCTCTCCGCTGAAGGCTTGTTTGAGTTTCTCGAAATTGGGTTTCATAGGAATGCAGGTTTAGTTTTTGATTGCTATTCGGAGTTTGGCGCTTCGGCTGCGAGGGTTGCGCTCCACCTCTTCGTCCGAGGCAGTAATCACTTTGCCCGTCTTGCCGCCGAAAGGCGAAATGACGTTGCCGTAGAAATCTTTTTCCACGTTGCCTTCCAGATTGCCGGTTTTGAAGAAATTCTTCACCATGCGGTCTTCGAGCGAGTGGTAGGTCAGAATGACGAATCGGCCACCCGGACGCAGCATGTCCTTGCCGGCCAGCAGCATCTCTTCGAGCGCTTTCATCTCGTCGTTCACTTCTATTCTCAGTGCCTGGAAAATGCGGGCCAGGTCTTTCTTTGCGTGAGGATCCACCTCAATCTCGCCATCGTGCATCTGCCAGTGCCCGCCCGTGAGTATGTCCACGAGCTGCTCCGTGCGCGCGATAGCTTCGCTGTTGCGTCTGCGCACAATCTGGCGCGCAATCTGTCGGGAGTTCTTCATCTCCCCGTAGATGTACAGCACCCTTGCCAGCGCTTCTTCGTCGTAGGTGTTCACGATATCGGCTGCCGTCTTGCCGCCGCCCTGATTCATGCGCATGTCGAGCGGACCCGCAAAGCGGAAACTGAAACCGCGTTCGGCTTCATCGAAATGGTGGAACGAAACGCCCAGATCGGCCAGAATGCCGTCAATGCCGCTTCCTTCTTCGTCCGGATCGTAAGCCGGATGACCGTAGTAATCCAGGAAATTCTTGATATAACGGAAGTTGCCGTGTACGAATTGCCATTTGTCGGCTTTTTCTGCCTCTTCCCAGAAGGCTGCGTTCTGCAGGCTTTTCGCGTTTTTGTACGCATCCAGATCCTGGTCCATCGAGAACAGTTTTCCTCCGTCTTCCAAGCGGGAAGTGATAGCACGACTATGGCCGCCACCACCGAAGGTGACGTCCACATAGATGCCTTGAGGAAGGATGTTGAGGCCCTCTATTGTTTCCTCAAGCATCGCCGGTATGTGATACACACATGCTTCCATAAAAATGTAGGGGTGGGAGCCGTCGCTCCCTCTGAAAAAAGTTAAGTAGGTTTAATGGCAACGGGGCGTTGCTGTAAAAATAGTTAGGTAGTAAGGTTTAATGGCCAAGAGGTTGTTATTTCTTCATCTTCTGCCTGAGGGCGGCAGCGAAGTCTTTCTGAGGCATACGTTTCTCTTCGAAACGCTGGCGCGACCAGAGGGCGAACTTGTTGAGCATACCTACGAACACCACATCCTGGTCGGCTCCTGTCTGCTCCAGATTGCGCTTCTGCAGCAGCACGCGTCCCTGATTGTCGGGTTCCAGCCATTCCGCGTCGCTCGTAAATTGCATAAGGAGCATCATGTCGTCGGGGTCCCACTCGTCGAGCGTGTCCTGCAGCTCCTGCACCTTTTTGTTCCAAACTTCCTCCGGGTAGAACACCAGACACTCGTTGTCCGGATCCCTGCGGAGTACAACCCTTCTCGAGTCGTATTCGGCAAGCACCTTACGGTAGGCGGCAGGGATGAAAATACGTCCCTTTTCGTCTAATCGTGCGTCTATGTTACCGATAAATGTGGTCATTTGGAATCTTGTTTCGGGTGTTTTTTTGAATTCGACTGCAAAGATAGTAAAAAAAATCCATATTTCCCCACATTTCCCCACAAAAAATTTTTCTACAGAATAATTGACGGTTTGTTTACAGAAAATTCGTAGTGATAACTCACAGAAAATCTGCAGAATACAAATGTTATCTACAAAGTGGGGAAAAGTGGGGTAAAAAAACATTTGCTCAAACCGTTTTTTATTTGTAACTTTGCATCGTTTTTCCGGGACTTTAGATAAGTTCCCTTATCTATTACGACTATGATTTTAGACTTTCCAAATTTGCCGATGGAGTCCTTCCCTGCTTTCAAGGGTGGTGAAAAGGAACTTTCCGCACAGATGTTTTTCGATGGTGTTAACCGCATCCTTCATGGTGTGCTCATTCCGGGTGCCTCAATCGGTATGCACACCCACGAGACCAACAGCGAGGTGATCTTCGTCGTTGCCGGACACGGCACCATTATCGAAGACGGTGAGCCTCACTTCATTCACATCGGCCAATGCACCTATTGCCCCAAGGGACACACGCATTCCCTCGTCAATACCTCTGAAGAAGAGGACCTCGAGTTTTATGCCGTTGTTCCAGAGCAGTAAATAGTGCTCTGCTTGCATTAATAACTGATTATGAACGATTTCCTTCAAACAGAAGAAAAAATAGTGCAGTATCTCAAGACCGTTTACGATCCTGAGATTCCTGTGAATATCTACGACCTCGGGCTCAT
>JAGHUE010000074.1 GCA_018064985.1 Candidatus Colicola faecequi
AGGCGGCGTGTTTCTGGGCATAGGCATGCTCATTCTTCTTTGGGCGATCTACTCATTCTTCCGCAACGTGGAGAGTTCGTTCAACAAAATCTGGCAGGTAAACCAGAGCCGCAGCTACGTACGCCAGTTTGCCAACTACATCACCATCCTTATTCTTGTGCCGGTGCTGATAGTTCTCTCTTCGGGCGTAAGCATTTATCTGAGCTCGCACGAAGCACTTGCCCAGATGCATCAGGCGCTTCACCAAAGTGCGCTTCACGACATGCTCATCCGCCTTATCCCATGGGGAAGTACGTGCTTCATCATGTTCTGCATGTATATCATGATTCCGAACACGAAGGTAAAACTGATGAGCGCCTTGATTCCCGGCCTGCTGATCGGAACGTTCGTATATGCGCTCCAATCGCTTTCGGTATACATCATTATGTTCCTTTCGCGCACGAGTATTGTATATGGTACGTTTGCAGCCATTCCGCTTCTGCTCACCTGGCTGCAATGGACTTGTTTGCTCATCCTGACAGGCGCCGAGATCAGCTACAGCATCCAGAACAACGAAAGCATGGATTTTGCTCACGACACAGAAGTGATGTCGCGCCGCTATAAAGATTATCTCACGCTCTATATCTGCTACCAGATTGTACATCGCTTCGAGCAATGCGAAGAGCCGCTCAGCGCACAGGAAATCGCACACATGGACAACCTACCGGCCCGCAATGTCAACCAACTGCTCAGTCGCCTTGTGGAAGTACGGATACTGAACCGCATCGGCGATACGAGCGAAACGGAAGACCCTAAGTACCAACCGGCTCTGGACATCAACAAACTGACCGTAGGGATGCTCTTTGCACACGTAGAGCGACAGGGCGAAGAGGGTTTCTTCCCGCATCTGCCGAAAGAAATGCGCTCGTTCTGGGACAAATGGATCAATGCAGAACGCACGCATCAGCAATTTGAAGACACACTCGTAAAAGACATCTTAAAATAACCATTCTCAAAATGAAAAAAATCTTTACCATCCTCCTGCTTGGACTGGCATTGACGCTCCAGGCACAGACCATCCAGCGCATTGAACCGCTCTGCTGGTGGACCGACATGAAACTGCCTCTCACCGTAATGATTTACGGCACCGACCTCCAGGACGCCCAAGTAAGCATTCAGCAGAAAGTCGGCAAAAAACTCAAGCCGACCGACGGCCTCGTTGTTCGCGGCCAGCACAATGCCGAGAGCAAGAACTACCTTTTTGTAGACCTTGATGTGCGCGAAGCCGGCAACTACCTAATCTGCCTCCAGAAAGGCAAGAAGGTAGCCAAGGTGGAATACAGCATCGAGAACCGCCGTGCAGGCAGCGCTGACAGAAAGAGCTATACCTCGGCAGACGTGATCTACCTGATCATGTCGGACCGCTTCGTAGATGGCGACCCGAGCAACAACTCGACTCCTGACACCCGCGAGAAAGCCAACAAAGACAATATGGACGGCCGCTGGGGCGGTGACATCCAGGGCATCATCAACTCGCTCGACTACATCAAAGAACTCGGCGCAACCGCTATCTGGCCTACCCCACTCACCCTCGATGACGAACAAGCTTGGAGTTATCACGGCTACGCTTGCTCCGACTACTACCACATCGATCCGCGCTTCGGCAGCAACGCTCTCTACAAAGAGATGGTAAAGAAGGCGCACGAGAAGGGGCTCAAATTCCTCATGGATATGGTACCCAACCACTGCGGCTACGCACACTGGTGGATGCAGGATCTGCCGTTCCACGATTGGATTCACCAGTTCCCCACTTACACTCGCACCACCAACATCTTCAGCACCGCATACGACATCAACGCATCGGATTATGACCGCAACCTGAACGAATCGGGCTGGTTTGATACGCACATGCCGGATATGAACCTCGACAACCCCGACCTGCTGCAATATTTTAAGCAGTGGGCTATCTGGTGGATCGAATATGCCGACCTTGACGGTCTTCGCGTGGACACGTACCCGTACAATGAAAAGGTGCCGGCTTCGCTGTGGTGCAAGGCTATCCGCGAAGAATACCCGAACATGAATATCGTAGGCGAATGCTGGGTTCGCCCGAGCAGCGAAGTTGCATACTGGCAGGCCGACCGCAAGAACTTCGACGGCTTCAACAGCAACCTTCCTTCCGTAATGGACTTCCCGCTGGAGGAGGCAATCAGAGGTGCGCTGCAGAGCTCCAACGGCAGAGGACGCGGCGGCATGGGCGGCCTCTACAGCGTGTTGGCACAAGACTATCAGTATGCTGACGTAAACAAGCTTCTCATCTTCGTAGGCAACCACGATATGGATCATATCACCGACGTAGTAGCCGATAATGATCTCCGTCGCGTAAAGCTTTCCGTAGCGATTCTCGCAACTATGCGCGGTATCCCGCAGCTCTTCCAGGGCGACGAATACGGCCAGCGAAGCGCTGATATGAAGCGCGGCCACAGCGGTCTTCGCCGTCCGCTCCTCGCAAAAGAAGAGTGGACTGCTGAGCAGAAAGACCTCTTCGCATACCAGGCCAGCCTGCTCCATTACCGTCAGCACTCCGACATTCTCCAACTCGGCAAAACCAAGCACTTCAGCAGCAATGACAACACTTACTGCTACTTCCGTTATACTGCAGACGGTGCCATCATGGTATTCCTCAACGGCTCCAACGAAGAGCGAACCGTTCCGGTAAGTCATTACAAAGAAGTACTTGACATCTACGGATACAAAGGTACGGACATCATCGACCGCTCCGAAGTTGAACTTCAGGAAGGCCTTACCGTAGACGGTCTGTCAGCCATGATCATCAAGCTCCATAAATAAACGGACAAAGCTCTTTCCCACGAGGGAAACATACAAACGGAAACGAACGCAGCCACTTCGCAAATGCGAAATGGCTGCGTTTATTCGTATATTATTTTGGAATGTTCAGTTGCCTTATCCGGGCGCTAAGAATCAAATGATAGGTTTCTGCTTATTCCACTCTTCGGCAGTAAGGCAAAGTTCATCGTACCATTCCTGCCCGAAACGACGTATAAGCGGCTCCTTAAGAAACTGATAGATAGGCAGATGCAGTTTTTTTCCGAGCACTCGTGCACAATGGCACACATCCCAACGATGATACTCAAGAGCCGACATAGCCGGTAGTGAGCCACGGGCTTCGAACTCTTTTACACGGATAGGATAGAGATGGCAGCTGACCGGCTTTTTGAAATCAATCTTGCCGGCATTGTAGGCTTTTTCTATCAGGCAATAGCACCAACCGTTGTGGTCGGTACGGGAGAAAACACAGTCTTTACCGTTGACAATCTGCGTAACCAACTCTCCTTCCGGATCACGGTAAGAGATATCGCCCTGTTCCACCGCTTCCTTTGCCTCTTTAGTCATATCAGGGAGCAGAAGCGGCAGTATCTCACGGATTTTGCGATCTTCCTCATCGGTAAGCGGAGCTCCCGCATCGCCTTCGATGCAGCAACATCCCTTGCATGCCTGCAAGTCGCAACAGAATTCTTTCTCGAGAATCTCGAGCGAAACAATCGTATTTTGAATCTGAATCATATTTTACGAATAAGGATCGCAAGCAAAGCTTGCAGAATGATAAGCATGAATGAATACTGGCAAAACAGGCCGAGAGGCTATTGCTGCTGCACTTTGGGCGCTATTCTCCAGAAACGCATATGCAGCAAGACTGCAGCCGTAGTAAGACCGACGATGAAGGCAACCCACATGCCGCGAACTCCCATTCCGCAAGGGAACATCAGCAAGTAGCCGAGCGGGAGCGCTATCACGATATACGCAATGAAGGCAATCACAACCGGCACTTTCACATCGGCAATACCACGAAGCATAGCACCACCGATACATTGCATCGCATCGGAAATCTGGAACAGACCACTCAAAATCAGAAGCGCGGAAGCAATTTCAATCACTTCGGGATCGGACGTAAAGGCCAACGGAATGAGCCGGCATCCACCGATCATGACAGCCGCCCCGAAGAGGCTCCATACGAGACCGAGATGAAGCGAAGCTTTTGCTGCCATACGCATCTCGTAAATCTTGCCGGCACCATACTGATGCGCCACGCGGATAGTAGTGGCAGCTCCGATGCCGCAAGACACCATGAAAGTAAGGTCGGAAAGATGGTTGGCTATCTGATGGGCAGCTACGGCTTCTTTCGAAATCCAACCGACAAGCGTAACGGAGCCCGTAAATGCAACAATCTCCATCGTCTGCTGCAGACCGATCGGCAATCCGAGTTTGGCCACTTCCCAAGCCGTTCGACCGGAGCACTTCCCCACTCTGACATATTTGCGCCAGCGGGCTGACAAAAAAAGCACCAGGTACAAGCAGAGAGGCTGTAACAGACGAATGATAAGTGTAGCTACACCCGCACCAGTAGCACCCATAGCCGGCGCCCCGCAATGACCGAAGATGAAGATCCAGTTGAGCGGGATATTAACGAGATTGAGGGTAATGGTAACAACCATCGCTACGAATGTATTGCCAAGTCCCTCAAGAAACTGCTTCGCATAATGGCCCAGCAAAAAAGGGAGCGTGCTGACCGTGGCCAGGAAATAATAAGGAGTGGCCACACGGATGAGATCCTGATCCTGCCCCATATAAGGGAAGACCCAATAGAAAGCGGCAAGCAGAGCCGTGAGCACCAGAGAAAGAATCAGCGCAAACAGGAAACCGCTGCGGAAAAGCGAGCCCACACGTTCGATTTTTTCCTGCACGTAGGCATAGCCTACGAGCGGAGTGACACCCATCAAAGCGCCAAAAGCGAACACCATTGCCGTGAAGAAAATGGAGTTCGCAAACGAAACAGCCGCCAATTCGGTAGTGCCGAAATGGCCTACCATAATCGAGTCGATTATACCGGCCATCGCAGCCCCCAATTGCGTCAGCATCACGGGACCGGCTACCTTGAGATTGCGCTTATAGAACGGTATGTATTCCTGTAATGACATTTAGAAGAAGATGCCCTCAATCCAGATTTTCAGACCGATGAGCACGAGAATAATGCCGCCAAGCAACTCTACGTTGAAGTGGAAGCGCTTGCCGAAGATGAGGCCGATGCCATAGCCGACCAAGGAGAAGAGGAATGAAGTGAAGGCAATGATTCCGACACCAATCCACAAACGATCGGGGCACGGGATGAAAATCACACCCGTTGCAAGCGCATCGATAGAAGTAGCGACAGCCAAAACCAGCAGATTGCCGAGGGAGAAAAGCTGCTTCCGGTCGGAAGAGCTGCTCTCTTCCTCTTCTTCCTCGTGGAGGCTTTCCCATATCATTTTCCCACCGATAAAACCAAGGAGCGCTAGAGCAATCCAAGGGGCGAAGCGGGAGAAGAAGGACATGAAAAACGTACCGGCAAAATAGCCGATCAGAGGCATTCCACCCTGAAAAGCGCCGAAAAAGAAGGCCATGAGAACAGCCCAGCCCCAAAGATGCTCACGGGAAAAAAGCCCCGCAGGACGTTGACCTGAAGCACAAATACCCTTGGTGGTGCTTACCGCGAAGCAGTCCATGGCCAGGCCGATACCTATGAAGATAATACTCAGCAGATCCATATATTACGCGTTGCGCTTGCACTTATAGCGAGCCGTGGTCTTGCCTTTGGCAATATTCATCAGTTTGGTCTTGACGAACTGACGACGGATCGGGGAAATGCGATCGGTAAAGACGTTGCCCTCGATGTGGTCGTACTCATGCTGGAAAATACGGCTGGAGAAGCCGTCGAGCCATTCTTCATGCTCCTGGAAATCTTCGTCGAAATAGTGAATCTTCACTTTTACCGGACGAATGACATTTTCGGAAATACCGGGAAGAGACAGACAACCTTCGCTATAAACGATATCATCTTCAGATTCCTCGAGAATCTCGGGATTGATGAACGCTTTCTTGAACGAAGCGCACTCAGGATAATCTTCTGCAAGTTCGGTGCCGTCTACCACGAATAGACGGAGCGATTTGCCAATCTGCGGAGCGGCAAGACCGCAACCGTCGGCTTGCGTGAGGGTTTCGAACATATCAGCGATGAGCTGCTTGAGTTCCGGATAATCTTTGGCCACTTCAGCGCACTCTTTGCGGAGAACCGGTTGGCCATACAAATAAATAGGAAGTATCATTGTTACGAATATTTTATGCTGAAATTCAGAGGAGCGACTGGAGATAGTCTTCAAGGATAATGCATGCGGCAATCTTATCTACCACCGCCTTGTCCTGACGCTGCTTTTTTTTCATTCCGCCATCGATCATGGCACGGTGGGCGAGAACTGAAGTGAAACGCTCGTCGAACTGGACGAGCGGAATGCTCGGGAACAACTTGCGGAAACGGTTCATGAACGGCTGAATATACGTCATCGACTCGGAATCTTCACCCGAAAGCTGCATCGGATGGCCGATAACAACCGTATCGACCTGCTCCTTCTGCAGATAAGCGGTAAGCCATTGCTCCAGTTCATGCGTAAGTACAGTTTCAAGAGGCCCCGCGGTAATGCGGAGCGGATCGGTAACAGCAAGCCCTGTGCGCTTGCGACCGTAGTCTATTGCCAGAATTCTACCCACAGAATCGAGTATCAGAAATCAAATTTATTTTACTTTATGAGGAAGATACGCATCCTGCACGTTGTGCATAGCGCCCCAGATGGAATCGCGGACATTCGGATTGAGCGACTCCAATTGCGAGACAAGCTTTTTTACGTCGGAGCGATGTGACTCATGCTCGAACGGACATTGCTTATCCTGCTTATGATAGTTCTGCAGTTCTGCAAATCTGCATAACTCAGACTCTTCGATGAGGCAAAGCGGACGGATCATCTGCATCGGAAACTTGTCCATCGAAAGAACCGGGGCAATTGTGCCGAAAGCACCTTGAAAGATAAGGTTCATCAAGAGCGTTTCGACAATATCGTCCTTATGATGGCCAAGTGCTATCTTATTGCACCCCAACGACTTGGCCACCTCGAAGAGCGTTTTCCTGCGATACCACGAGCAGAGGAAACAATGCGACTTGCGATAGTCGGTGCTCTGGTCGAAGGATACATCTTTTATGAGGAGCTCCACCCCATTCGCGCGACAGAAATCGGCAAGATAATCAAGATCGGACTTGTAGCCGATAGAGCTGACCGTGACGTGGACGGCAGTAACGCGGATGGAGGGAACATGGATGCGGGCCTGCGCTCCAAGGAGCTCAACAAGCGCCAAGGAATCCTTGCCTCCTGAGAGCCCGATGAGAATATGGTCGCCATCGGCCAGGAGGCCATATTCCTCGCAGGCTTTATGGAAGCGCTTCGTAAGCCGCTTCTGCAGCTTGATGCGTTCTATCTGCTCGGGCGTTCGCTGATCGGTCATTTGCAATATTTACGGATAGCGGGCAGAAGCACGCGCTCCATAGCGGTGTAACCGGCTGCATTGGGATGAACTCCATCTTCCGAAAACTCGGTAGGGAGGATATTGAGCACATGGCCGTGCTGATCGCGCATAGCCAGCACATCGTAGTAATCGACGAGGGCAATGTGTTCTTTGCGGGCGAGCTCACGTATGCCTTCGTTGAGCTGCGGGATACGATCGGACGGAATCTCCGGATGCCAATAGAATGACGAACACGGAGGTACGGTACAGAGGATCGGACGAATCTTATTCGCCTTGCTGATCTGCACCATCGAGCGGATATTTTGAAGTATGCCAGAAATTGACACAAGGCCGTTGTTACAAGCGATGTCGTTGGTGCCGCAAAGAATCACGACCGCCTTCGGACGGAGCGCAATAACATCCTGCTGGAAACGGCAAAGCATCTGGGCAGAAACCTGACCGGAGATGCCACGGCCGACGAGGTTGTGCGACTGGAAAAAGTCGGGGTGATGATCGGGCCAGAAGTCGGTAATGCTGTTGCCCATCAGGACAACGGCAGGACGAACCGTGAGGGCATCATTCGCATCGCGGTAGCGACGGAGACCGGCCCAGTCGATTTGCTCCTGCGCCATAAGCATGAAAGAAAGGCAAAACGCAAAAGAGATAGAAAAAAGACGTTTCATACGGAATGCTTTTATTGAAATCAAATGCAAAGATACGAAAAATAAATGGAAGGAGAAAATTCTCGAGCGAAAAACGCACAAATATTTTATAATATTTGGCCATGTCAGATTTTTTTATTAATTTTGCATGTGATTTGTGCGCGAAAAAAGTCTACTCTACGTCTGCTCTACGTCTACACAAAGTCCCATGGAAGTCCCATGAAAGTCGCATCGTGGAACAATCGGAAAAAAAGCGTGGAACAATCGCACGAAAACAAGAAGTAAATAAAGAAAACATTAAAAATATTATGACAAGTCAAGAAATTCGCCAGTCCTTTTTGGACTTCATGGCACAAAAAGGCCATCAGGTAGTGCCTTCGGCACCGATGGTAATCAAGGACGACCCTACCCTGATGTTTACGAACGCAGGTATGAATCCTTGGAAAGGTATTATTCTGGGTAACGACCCTATCAAATATCCGCGCGTAGCCGACTCGCAGAAATGCCTGCGCGTGAGCGGCAAGCACAATGACCTGGAAGAAGTAGGTCATGATACGTATCACCACACGATGTTCGAGATGCTGGGCAACTGGTCGTTCGGCGACTACTTCAAGGAAGGCGCTATCGACTTCGCATGGGAATATATCGTAGATGTACTTAAGATCGACCCGAGCAACCTGTATGCAACCGTATTCGAAGGCAGCCCGGAAGAAGGTCTGGGAAGAGACGAAGAAGCCGCATCCATCTGGCTGAAGCACCTGCCGGCAGACCATATCATCAACGGCAACAAGCATGATAACTTCTGGGAAATGGGCGATACCGGCCCATGCGGTCCGTGCTCGGAAATCCACGTAGACAGCCGTTCGGAAGAAGAGAAAGCCAAGCTTCCCGGTCGCGAGCTCGTAAACAAGGATCATCCGCAGGTAATCGAGATTTGGAACATCGTGTTCATGCAGTTCAACCGCAAGGCTGACGGTTCGCTCGAACCGCTCGCAAAGAAGGTGATCGATACGGGCATGGGCTTCGAGCGTCTGGTGCGCACCATTCAGGGCAAACAGTCGAACTACGATACCGATGTATTCCAGCCGATGCTGAAGAAGATCGGTGAGATCTGCGGGGCAGAATACGGCGAAGACGAGAAGACCGATGTGGCTATGCGCGTAATCGCCGACCACATC
>JAGHUE010000155.1 GCA_018064985.1 Candidatus Colicola faecequi
GTATACGTCAGTAAAGAAATCATGCCCGAAATAGAGGCTGTCGGCCTGATCGATGGCGCACATGGCCAATCCGGCACGGCCGTTCTCCGGAGTGATGGCCAAAGTGCCCTCGGTAACGAAAGCGCCCTCGGGTACACCCGGACGGTCGGTAGACCACCAATCGCCGTTGGTGCCTGCGAAGTAATTGCGTCCTGGAGTGGTCATACGCTGCGCCATGTGCGAAGGTCGTTCGCCCGTGAGCAGCGAATCGTTGGCCAGCACGGTGTGCA
The DNA here is from genome assembly GCA_018064985.1 of Candidatus Colicola faecequi. GTDB lineage: Bacteria > Bacteroidota > Bacteroidia > Bacteroidales > Paludibacteraceae > Colicola > Colicola faecequi. The sequence goes on from JAGHUE010000155.1 coordinate 270, forward strand.
TCGACACGTACGGATTACGGCGATCAATCTGGAGAAGATAGATATCCAACCGGCCGCCGCCGTCGGAAGCGCGTGTAGCACGCACCTGCGTGTACCACGTGCCGGGACCAACCTGATAATGATAGAGTGTATCCACCCGGTGCTCCACTCCTTTGAGCACCATCGCGTCCGCTAATACGGCAGCGGACATTGCCAACAGAATAAGAAGAAAACGACGCATAATATTGATGACTTGAGGCCGTTGGCTCTCTTCTTATCTCCCAAACGGGGGATGGGACAGGAAGCGCGGATTTAAAACTTCAGGCAGAGAGAAGCGCGGGGCTTGAAGAGTCCGCCGCCGTCGTCAACGTAGCGGCGGGAGACCTCGCACTCGAGCATAATACCCATGGCCATATATTCGGCGCAGCGGAAATCGATGCCCAGCTGCGCTGTAACGAACTCCTGGTTCTTGAGATCGTCGATATGCTGATTCTCGAGGCTCTCGTCCACATGGACATCCTGCAGGAAATTCCAACCGGCTTTGAGGCCGAGGAAAGGCGACCAGAGATGGCGGTCCTGCATATCTTTGTGCCAGCCGAAGGCGCGCCACTGATACTCGAGGTAGAGCGGCAGATTGGTGCGGCTGGTGCGGCGATCGGTGTAATTGCTCTCGCGCTGCATCTGCTGCATGGCCATACCGATATAAGCGGCATGACCGCGGCGGAACTGCACGCCCATCGCCACGTCGAGGGTAAACTCGCCTTTCCACGCTTCATCGAGGCGCGTAGGGCCACCGCCCACGTTGATAAGGATAGACGGTTCGCACAGCTTCATGCGTTCGGAAGCAGGCTCCTGAGCGCGAATGAGCGCGGGGAAGAGGAGCAACGAGGCCAGTATGTAGAGGGTTTTATGCATAGGATACAGGGATTAGCGGTCGGTAGTCCGCGGAATAATGGAAATAATGGTGTCGGTGCAGAAGACGGTGTCGGTATGGAAAACGTAGTCGACGATGGTATCTTTCTCCATCTTCATGCCGTCCCAGCAAGCGTGGGAGAGAGTGAGATTGCTGTCGTCACCGGAAATCTCCCAATACATGAGACCGCCCATGCCCACTTCTTTCACCCACTTACTCTTCTGAGCGATAGACTGCTCATCGTCGTAAGAACACCACATCTGGCCGTCTTTGTAAGCCACGGGCGTCCACCATTGGTGGTTGTAGCGGCGCTCCCATTGGTTGGGATAGATGCGATAGTAGATATTGAGCCTGCTGTAGGTCCACTCGCCGTCTTCGTAGGTATGGCGGCCGTAGAACGGGATGCCGAGGTTGATCTTCTCCATGGGGTAGCGGATGCCCTTGTAGGAGTTGTAGGTGCGCTTGATATCCCAATAGCCGTCGCAGTCGTAGCCGTTGTGGGGCTGCGGAGCGGAGCACATGTCGTAGGTCATGATATTGATGAAATCGACGTATTTCTCCACCGCCTTGTTGTCGATATAGCTCTTGCCGCCGGTGATGTTGACGGGTTGGCGTACGCCGGCTGCATAGGTGAGCAGATAATCATTGCCGAGCACGGCACGCAGATCGCGCATAAGGAGGACATGGTTCTGCACGTCGTGAGCAGGATCGCAGTGATTGCCCGACCAACTCAAACCCGGAAACTCCCAATCGATATCAATACCGTCGAGACCCCATTCCCGGCAGAAAGCGAGACAATCTTCCGCGAAATGGCGGCGCTGGAGCGAGGCGGCCGAGAGTTTGGAGAATCCGCCATGATGCGCATTGTCGGGATTGCTGATCGTATGCGAGAAGGAGAGAAGAATCTTGAGCTTCGGATTTTCTTCTTTCAAGCGGAGAATACGTTCGAAGCGGCTCTTGTCGCCTTTGATCTTGAACTGCTGATAAACAGAGTCTTCCGACATATAGAGCTCGGCGAAACTGTAGCAGAGGTGGGTGACGAGAAACGGATTGGGCACCTTGTCACTGTAGTAGGCCACATACCCTACGATACGGCGGTCGTTCTCCACATAAACGGAGGTGTCACGATAGAGGGTATCTACCTGCACGGTATCTACACGGATGGTGTCCACAATGCGGACGATGGTGTCGTATTGCGGCACGGGATCGGGTTCTACAGGTTTCTCGCAAGAGACCATAAAGAGCAGCAGTGATGCCGCTGCAAGAAAACATAATTTCTTCATACTGATGGAACAAAAAGCAATTATTAGAACATCCCTTGAAGCATAGAGCAAGCCGGAGCTTACTCTACGCAGTTGCCGGTAAGGGTATAGGTGCGGTCAGCCTTACGGATAAGGATCTGATTGTCGCGAAGGAGATACTGAGAACCTTCTGCAGCCTCAAGCTCCTCTACCCCATTGGTGACATTATTGATGCGGCGGACAGCATCGATGCATATCTCGCCGGAGGGCGAGAGCACTGCCTCCGAACGGCTGATACGGATGCCCGTAAACTGGAACTCGACACCTTCCGGAAGAGCCGTGAGCTCAAGGTACTGATAGCGCCAGCCGGCATAGTCGAGCACGGTAAGCGGCAGCAGATGCACATCGCCTTCTACGGAGAACTCGAGCTGCACCTCGTTTTCGCTCAGATCGCCGTAAAGCTCGAGAGCGATGGCATCGCGGGAGGTGAAGAGATGCGACATATCGCGCGGTTGGAGGAAGATGTGCTCATCTTCATCGGTAGCATTGAAGGAGTATACGAGTCGGTTGGACGCAGCGCCTTCGAAGTTGCGCGATTTCTCCACAGCAAGGGTCTTCGTGGCGAGGCCAAGGGTCTTGCCGTAGTTGACGTCGAAAGACAGGGTATCGCAAGGGATGAGCAGATCACCGATGCGAGCCTGGTCCGAAGAAGCGGCGGTGGTGAAAGTGAACAAACGGTCTGCGCCAAAGTCTACTCCATTGATATCCTTGAGGTCTTTGGAGATAGAGAAACGGTAGGTGGCACCCGGTTCAAGCGCCTGCGGGAGCTCGAAACGTGCAGAGCCGTAAGGAGCGGGAGCGGAGTTCTTCTTGAAGTTGCGGACAGACGGGGTGAAGATGGTATTGCCGGCTGCATCGGTAAGCGAGAAGAGCGAAGCCACCTTGGTGGAAGTTGTGGATGCAAGTTCAGCATCGAAGATGAACATGAGCGTAGGCTGCAGCGGCACATCTACTGCATTGTCTTCAGGATAAGCCTGGAGCAGACGGAGATTGGTGCGGTTCTTCGTGCGGAACGACATCGTGAAGGGTTGCGCAAGGTGATTGAGGAACATGGTGTCAGGATGGCAAGCCATGGTATCAAGCGTAACGGTATATTCCACGCCCGGGGCGAAAGCCACTTCAGGAGTGAAGGTGAGGGTATGCTGCGAGTTGGAGAACTCGAGCTTGCCGTCGACTGCCGGAGTGATATGGAAAGCGGCCACGGTGGGGTCTTCCCACATATCCCAGTTGAAATTGAGCACTACGGACGTCTTCACTTCCTGCGAGTCGGTGAGCTGCACGCAAGGCGAATAAGACAGCACCTCGGGGCGAGTCTGGCGCTCCATATTGAGCATGAGGTCTACGTAGTTGATATCGTTGGCCACCACGTCGACCGTCTCCTGACGGAGATAGAAGCCGTCGACCTTGGTGCGCACCTGATACTGGCCCGGAGTAAGATCCCAGAAGGCGAAGATACCATTGTAGAGGGTATCGGTAACATACGAATTGATAACCGTGCCGTTCTGAAGCAGCTCTACCGTAGCACGGCAGATAGGATCGAGTTCGTCGCGCGACCTGCGGATCGGGTTGCAGCGGGGGAACGTCTGGCGGTTGGCACCATCGCGCACCTGACCCATGATCACGCCGGTAGGCAGCTGATAGTTGAGGAAATACTGGCAGAAGGTCTTCATGAAGAGGAACGATTCTTTCCACTTATAATCCATATTCATGAGGCGGTAGGTCTCGGGATAATAGTCGTGCATACAGCCCTCGGAGATGACGCCCGGAACGGTAAGGCGACGGAGCACGCCGTAACCATCGGACCAGCCCATAGCCTGACGACCGAAGGTCTTGTCGCCTACAACCTGCGGGGTCGCCGAAGACCAACTGGTGATGCGATTGGCAACAAGGTTGGTAGCAATAATGGTAGAGATATCGCGGCTCTCGTTGCTGACCGGAGTAGGTGTAGGATAACTGTAGGTGTCGTTGGCATCCTTGCCTGCATAGAGCATCAAAACAAGGTTGGCGGTACCTGAACCTGCATTGGAGTGGATAGAAAGCATGAAATCGGCATCGTAGGCATTAGCCTCAGCCACAATAGCAGAGAGGGCACGGTCATCGATTTCCTCGTTTTCGGTGCGCGACATCATGGTCTGCATGCCGAGCGCCTGGAGCCACTCGTTGAGCTTGAGACCCTTGTCGAGGTTGGAGTTTGACTCCCAGAAACCGTTGGGATCGCCGCCCTGGAAAGGATAGATAACGATATTGCGGTCGTTGCCGGTGTGACCACCATGACCGGGGTTGATATAGATCTTCACGTCGGAGAACGAGTTCCAATGACGACGTACGCGCTTGGGGGCACGTTGCATAGCGGCAGGCGCTTCAGCCACTGCCGGAAGAACGTACGACACGGGCTGATCGGTAAGATTGAGCTGCATCATGCGGATATCACCACCGAGAGTCTCATAGACGATACGGCCAGACTGAGGCGAAACCGAAGGATACATGCCGCCCGACTGCTTGTCGGACAGGATGACGGGTTCGCCGCCCAGCGGGTGCATCACGATAGACGAACCGGTGAAGACATGACCGTCGGACTCATCATACATACCTACGATGCAGTCGTTGCCATACCAGACGGGAGCATCAAGCTGGCCGAGACGGTAAAGCACGCGGCCGCGGAGGTCGCAAACCGATGTACCGTGAGCCGTGTTGTAAACGATCTTCGAGCCATCGGGCGAAACCGACGACCAGATATAGTGCGCCTCTGCGCCATCCGGGGTAAGGCGAATCACACTTCCGTTCTGATGCAGACGGAGTTCGCAATTTTCATTGCTGACATAGTGGTCGGATGCCTGTTCGACATACGAATAGGAAAGGTCGGTGAGATAAGTGACATTCCGGCCGTCGGCACTGATGCGCGGGGCACATCCTCGACCGAGGAGTACGTCTTGCACAACGCGAACAGGTTGAGCACCGGAGATGAGAGCGAGTAGCGAAGCCGCTACAAGAAAAAACATGCGTTTCATTGTATTCTGGATTTTTCGTTGTTTCATTTATCGGTGGGAATACCCATGATATCGTAGGTGTATCCGGCATGGCGGATGTAGAGCCGGCCATCGCGGATAAACTTCCGGGACGATTCGGCAGAAGGTTGCGGGAGCGCTGCCGGCATAGGCTCCACAGTAGAAATACGCCAAGCACCCAAGCCGCTGCCCATACAATATTCGTAGACGTCTACCGTGTGCTCATCGAGGCGTTCCACCGTGAAGAAAACGCCATAGCCGGGATTAGCCACCACCGACTGCCGGTTGGATTCGTAGCTACCCAAAGCCGGGCGGGAGAAAATGACATGACCGCCGGCCGACATGTCGCGCAAGGTCCAGCCACCCGAATAATCGATTCCCGAAGGATGGATGAGCATGGCGTGGCCGTCGAGCTCGAAAGCCGCACCGCCCGTGGAGCGGTTGCGTCCGGGAGCCTCCGACTTGGGGCTGTCGAGAAAATACTCGCCGCGGTCTTTGCGCGAATAGCGGTAATAACCGTTGCCGGGAACAAGATAGAGGAACGCACTCGGATCGGCTGACGGAAGAACGAGGCCCACGGTAGCACCCGCCAGGGTGAGCGGAGAAGATGTGAGCACTTCCTGCAAACGTCCTCCGGCTATATGCAGCATACTGACGCAGGCACGGCCCTTCGGAAAGAAATAGACATAGCCGCCATCTGCGGAATAGATATCACCCGAAGCAGTAGGATAATTGGCCTGGCCACTCTCGGGAAGGGAGAAGGCAATCGTATCGGGAGACGACTGAAGCGAGCGATATATCAGGAGCCTGCTCGGCGTAGCGGAAGACGGACTGTCATCGAGGATGAGATGTCCGGCATCGTCGCGGCAGATACCGCCCTGAAGCGAAGACGGCAGCGAGACGGGCACCTTGTTTCCAAGCGTATCAAAGGCGAAAACGGGGGAGCCGACAGGGCCGTTGGCATAAAAAACACCATCGAGATAAAACCCCTGCCTACCCCGCTGCGAAGCGGACGGGAAGTCCTGCGGCAGATGGTCGTCGGACTGGGAGAAGACGAACTTCTCCGACACGTAGACGGGAATAGTGTCGACAGGCGGAACACAAATCTCGCTCCACTCCATGCTGTCCTGCTCTGCGAGCTGCTCGGCACGGAGGTTGTCGGTAGTGACCATCCGGACACCCATCGGGGCAATCTTATCAAGCCATTCGGTCCAATTGACCGTATAGGAGGCCATGGAGAGACCGGCATCGTGACAACGGCGGGTATCGCAATAGGTAATCTTCGGGAACTCCACGCTCGGCTCTATGCCGTATTGCACGCATTTCTCGAATGCCGCATCGGTAAGACTGGCCAAAAGGTATTGGCAATGGAGCGACGGATAGTGCTCACGCACATAGATGAGCGACTGGAGCATGGAGGTAAGGATAACCGCCGTAGAATCAAGATGATGGCTGACCAGCGCCTCGTAAACCCCGGGGAAATTGCTCATGTTATTCGAATTGATACCGGTGGTATACTTGAGCTCAATAACCGGAATAACCGAATAGTCCTCACAAATCTGGAGATATTCGTCGAGCGTACAGATGCCGCCGGTATAGGTAACACCGTGGCGGGTTTGGGTATAGACCTCGGCCCGGAGCTGTGCCAGCGTAGACGATTCCACCCGAAGATTACCGCCAACGGCATTGGTAGTCTCATCGTGAGAGATGACAAAATTGCCATCGGAGGTAACGCGCAAATCGCATTCAAGTCCGTCGTAGCCGTACAGGAGAACGCCATTACGGAAAGCCTCAGCCGTATTCATCACACCCGTATCACAGCCTCTATGCCCGATGAACAGGGGTTTCCATGCCCCTGCACCGGACATCTGCAAAAGCAGCAGAACGAGCAAGAGCAAACGACGAC
>JAGHUE010000080.1 GCA_018064985.1 Candidatus Colicola faecequi
TTCGAACGCATATTGGTGAGCTGCTTGCTCTTCGTCACATTGATTACGATATCTTTGTCCTTGGCATTCTCACCCACTACCTGACCCGCATACACTTCTTCCTGCGGATAAATGAAGAACTTTCCTCTGTCCTGCAGTTTGTCGAGCGCATAAGCATAAGCCGTACCGGTTTCCATCGCGATAAGCGAACCGTTCTGGCGCTTCTCGATTTCACCTTTCCAAGGCTGGAACTCGAGGAATCGGTGGCTCATGATTGCCTCGCCGGCTGACACATTCATCACGTAAGTTCGCATACCGATAATACCGCGTGACGGGATAGTAAATTCGAGCTGAATGCGATCGTTAACCGTAGTCATCGATACCATATCGCCCTTGTGCATGGCCACATATTCGATGATCTTACCCGAGCACTCCTCCGGAGTATTGACAGTCAACTGCTCCACCGGCTCGCACTTCACGCCGTCGATTTCCTTGATGATTACCTGGGGCTGACCCACCTGAAGTTCGTAGCCCTCTCGACGCATCGTCTCAATCAGAACCGAGAGGTGAAGCACACCACGGCCATATACATGCCAAACATCCTCGGTCTCGCTCTTTTCAACGCGCAGCGCCAGATTCTTGTCGAGCTCCTTCATGAGGCGCTCATGGATATGACGGCTCGTAACGAACTTTCCTTCTTTGCCGAAGAACGGCGAATCGTTGATGGTGAAGACCATCGACATTGTCGGTTCATCGATAGCAATCGGCTTGAGCGCTTCCGGTTCGGTAAAGTCGCATATCGTATCACCGATTTCAAATCCCTCGATACCCACAAGAGCGCAAATGTCGCCCGAACTTACTTCTGTAGCTTTCGTCTGACCGAGGCCGGAGAATGTGCGAAGTTCTTTTATCTTCGACTTAACCTGCGTACCATCACGCTTCGCCAACGTTACGTTCATGCCTTCGCGGAGCGTTCCACGGTGAACACGGCCAATAGCAATTCGGCCCACATACGGGTTGTAATCGAGAGAAGTGATGAGCATCTGAGGCGTACCTTCGAGCACTTCCGGTTCGGGAATATACTCAATGATGGCATCCATCAATGCAGTAAGGTCTTCGGTCGGCTTCTTCCAATCTGTAGACATCCATCCATTTTTGGCAGAGCCGTAGATTGTCTGGAAATCAAGCTGTTCGTCGGTTGCATCCAGCGAACACATCAAGTCAAACACGGCTTCCTGTGCCTCATCCGGACGGCAGTTGAGCTTGTCCACCTTGTTGACAACCACAATCGGCTTCAGGTTGAGCTGGAGCGCCTTTTGGAGTACGAAGCGGGTTTGCGGCATCGGACCTTCGAAAGCGTCCACAAGAAGCAGCACACCATCGGCCATGTTCAAAACGCGTTCCACTTCACCACCGAAATCGGCGTGGCCCGGGGTGTCGATAATGTTGATCTTGTAGCCTTTATAATCGATGGAAACGTTCTTTGCGAGAATAGTGATTCCGCGTTCGCGTTCCAAGTCGTTATTGTCAAGAATCAATTCGCCTTTCTGCTCATTCTCGCGGAAAAGATTGGCCGTGTAGAGCATCTTGTCAACCAACGTAGTTTTACCGTGGTCGACGTGAGCGATAATTGCGATGTTTCTGATTTTTTGCATATGCTATTTCATTTTGGCTTAGCCTCTCGGCAGCAGCCTGCTGATTGAATAATATTTCGGGATTGCGTTTCCGCATAGGATTCCCCACGTGCGCTCATCCCTCGTGCGCGTGCGCGCTTTTGCTCACAACAAGCCTCCGGGCCTTACGAACCGGAGGCGAGATGCTGGCGTATCTCGTGGTCCCACTTGGGCTTGAACCAAGGACTCCCTGATTATGGGTCAGGTGCTCTAACCAACTGAGCTATGGGACCCGCAACAGCACCCGGGATGGGCCCGAGTGCTGTGGCGATATGTTTATCTGCCTATGGCAGAGGTATTTCCTTTCCTTACAGAGGATTACTCACCCTTCTGCTTGCGAAGCTCGTCTGCTTCCTCCTTGGTGATGAGGCGCATTACAACGCGACGGTTAGGAGCGAAGGAGCTGTTGACGTTCTTGATCTTACCAACACCCATGTTAACGAGGCGGTCCGGATCAATCTTGTAGAGGTTGATGAGCTGGTCGCGAACGGCCTTAGCACGGTTCTCTGCAAGTTTAACGTTGTAAGCATCAGAGCCGGTGTCATCGCAGCTACCTACGATCTCGAGGCACTTGTCAGGATAGAGCTGAGTAAGACGGCTTGCCATCTGCTGAACCTCGATGAGGGCCTTCGGAGTGAAGCTATACTTGTCGTTGTCGAAGTATACGAACCACATATCCTCGTTCTCAGCAACTTCCTTAACTTCCTGCTTCTCGAAGCTGTAGATAGTATCCTTGTTGATGATAACGATAGTATCCTTTGCTGCTTCCTTCTTCTCTACTGCGTCGATTACACGCTTGGTGAGGAGCTCGTTCTCGAGGCCGAGAGGCATGTTGCGGTAGTGAGACTTCTTCTGAGCGTTGAACTTAACGCGAGCAAGGAGGTCGAGACCGAGCACACCATCGTTGTTACGGTTACCTGCACCGAATGCAGAAGCGTGACCGTCAACATAGTCGGAGGTGTAGTACTTATAGGTGAGGCGAACACCGAGGCTGAAAGCGCGGGTTACGTTGAACTCACCGAGCATACCGAAATGATAGTACATACAAGGTACGTAGCTGTCAGATTCGGTGTTGGTTGCATTACCGGTCTTGTCTGCATATACGACGTCACCGTTCTCGTTCATAAACTGGAGCTGATAGATGCCCAAACCACCACCGACTTGCGGATAGAGGTTGAAGATAGTCTGATGACGACGGGGGAAGAATGCGTCCATCAAATCGAAGCTACCATAGAGAAGGAAGTCGTGCATGTAACCTACAGAACGGTCACCATCTTCCACACTCAGGTCGCCCTTCCACATGTTCTTACCATAAGAGGAGGTGTTGAACTCGAAGCTCACACTCCAAAGAGCGGTGAAGTCATAAGTTACACCAAGACCTGCGGCCATAGAATAAGGAGTATTGTCCTTGCCGTACTTGGCACCCGAACCTTGGTCACCGTCAAATACGGTCATACCAACCGGCATGTAAAGAGACCAGTGCGACATTTCGAGAGTCGGGTTTTCGTTGATCCAACCGCGCTTCTCGCTTTCATAAGGATAAACGCCATTCTTTTCTTCTTCTGCTGCAAATACAGACACTGCAGTCAGAACCATCAATAGTGTCAGAAATTTTTTCATTGTTGTAATAATATGTTAGTAGTTATTCCTAAAATATTCAAAAATAACACGAGATTTCACCGCACTTTTGGTCTGATGAGAGTACGGCAATCACAATTCGGCGGCAAAATTAGTTATTTTTTTTGAAATACCAAAAGTTTTTTTCATTTTTTTTCATTTTTCTTGCTCATTACGCATTTTTTTAGTATCTTTGCACAAATAATATCGCGCAACACGCGCGTAAACAATTGATAATCTTATTCACACAATAATTATGGACATTCTCTCTCAAATGACCGAGCGCGCTAAAGCCAACCGCAAGCGCATCGTACTTCCCGAGGGCGACGAACCGCGCACCCTCGAAGCTGCAAACATCCTCCTCAAAGATGAAATCGCCGACCTTATCCTCATCGGTGATCCCGCAGTAATCAACAAGATGGCCGCTGACAACGGCTACGAGTACATCAACCGCGCCACCATCTTCGACCCGGCTACCGACCCGAAGATGAAAGACTATGCAAATCTCCTCTTTGAGCTCCGCAAAGCAAAGGGTATGACCGAAGAGCAGGCTCAGCAGAAAGCCATGGATCCGCTCTACCTCGGCTGCCTTATGATCAAGGCCGGCGATGCTGACGGCGAACTCGCAGGCGCACGCGGCACTACCGCTGACACCATCCGCCCGGCATTCCAGATCCTCAAGACCAAGCCCGGTGTAGGTATCGTTTCCGGCGCATTCCTTATGTTCACCCCGGCTACCGAGCTCGGCGAAGGCGGATTCCTCGTATTTGCCGACTGCGCAGTCAACCCCTGCCCCAATGCACAGGAAC
>JAGHUE010000162.1 GCA_018064985.1 Candidatus Colicola faecequi
AACTACTCCTGGAAGGACATGCTCTTCATCTCCGGCAGCTACCGCCGCGAGGGTTCCACCAAGTTCGGTGTGAACAACAAGTGGGGTAACTTCGGTTCTGCTTCTGTAGCATGGGATATGATGGGCTGCAGCTTCATGGACGGCGCCAAGAGCGTTGTTACCGAACTGAAGCCTCGTGTATCTTACGGTGTTACCGGTCGTGCTGATTTCTCTCCGTATCAGGCAATGGCTCTCTACGGTGCCGGCGATGCATACTATATGGACGGCGACTGGGTAGTAGCTTACGGACCTACCAAGAACGTCAATCCGGACCTCAAGTGGGAGAAGAACGTAGTGATCAACGCTGGCGTTGACTTCGAGCTCTGGCACCGCTTCCGCGGTAGTGTAGAATACTACAACCGCCAGTCTAAGGATCTTCTCTACAACTATACTGCTCCGAAACCTCCTTTCATCAAGGACAACATCCTCGTAAACGTAGGTTCTACCCTGAACCAGGGTGTCGAGATCGTATTGAACGGCGAGATCATCAAGAAGAAGGACTTCACCTGGAACATGGGCGTAAACTACTCTTATGGTCGCACCAAGCTCACCAAGCTCTCCAACGACGTATACAAGGCATCCTACCTCGAGCTCTACAACAAGGGCGGCGTAGGCTCCAACGAGTACCTCTTCCGCATTGTAGAAGGCGGCTACGTAGGTCAGTTCTACGGCTATGAGTATGCAGGCGTAAACGAGAAGGGCGACCTCCTCGTGAAGAGCTACACGAAGGATGAAAACGGCGAATACACCATCGAAGGTGAGCCTGAACTCGCATCGAAGGCCGACCTCAACTGGAAGCGCAACATCGGCAACGGCGCTCCGCAGCACTTCCTCTCATGGAACAACAGCTGGCGCTACAAGGCTTGGGACTTCTCGATGATGTGGCGTGGTGCATTCGACTACATGATTTACAACCAGCGCCGCTACGGCATGGGTCTCATCGCTTGCGGTGCTGACAACGTACTCCGCACGGCATACACCAAGGAAGAAGTAACCGGCGCATACGGCGGCGTATTCAACTCTTACTTCCTCGAGCGCGGCGATTACTTCAAGCTCGATAACATCACCATCGGCTACAACTTCACCGCCAAGCAGGCTAAGTATTTCCAGAACCTCCGCCTCTACGTAACCGCTAAGAACCTCTACACCATCACCGGCTACTCCGGCAACGATCCTTCCATCGTTCCGTCGACCGGCATTACCCCGGGTGTTGACAGCGGCTCTGCATATCCTACCGCAACCCAGCTTTCTCTCGGTGTAACTCTCAACCTTAAATAATTAGGAGACATTAAAATATGAAAAAAATAGTTTCTATTGTAGCATTGGCTCTTAGCCTCTTTGCTATGACCGGTTGCGATCTTACTGAGAAGAACTACTCTGATATCGACGCATCCGTATATTACCAGAACGAAAACAGCGTGAAGGGTGCTGTAGCTAAGATCTATGCCCGCGCTGCTTACGGTTTCTGCGAATATTTCTACTACCTGCAGGAGTTCTCTGCCGACCAGATCGCATGGCGCACATGGAATGCCGGCGCATGGGGCTGGGACGAAGGCCTGAAGTTCGTACTCTCTTCCCACACATGGACCTCAGAAGCAAAGATCGTGGATCAGGCATGGGGCAGCGCATGGGAAACCATCGCTCTCTGCAACCAGCTCATCTCCGACCTCGAGAACCTTGATCCCGAACAGATCGGCATGACGCAGGAAAAAGTAGATGCTTACAAAGCTGAAGTACAGACTCTCCGCGCTTGGGCATACTACAACAACTTCGAACTCTGGGGCGGCGCACTTCCTCTCAACATAGAGGTAACCACCAACGTGCCGGGCTCTGCATCCGAGAACTTCGAAGAAGGCTGCAAGATTGTTTATCAGTTTATCAGCGACGAGCTCGATGCTGCTCTCCCGAATATCGAAAACAAGGGTGCTCAGCGCGTAAGCCAGGCAATGAACCGTATGATCAAGATGCGTCTGCTCCTCAATGCAGAAGTATTCATCGGCGAGAATCACTATGCAGAGTGCGCAGCACTTGCTCAGGACATCCTCGACGGCAAATACGGCACCTATTCGATTGCAAACGACTACCGCGAGCTCTTCCAGATCGGCAACGAAAACTGCCCCGAGGTTGTATTCGCATTTGCAGAAGCCAACGGCCAGCTCAACACCGGCTGGATGCGCAACTGCCCGGGTCTTCCCTATACCTACACCGATATCACCAACGCTTATGCAACCAACCAGTCGGGCTGGAACTGCACCTGCCTCGAACCGTCGTATGACAATGCAGGCAATGACCTCGCAGGCGCGCCGAAAGTAAATGCTGACGGCACGGCTTACAACTCCGATGCTCCTGTTTGCTTCCTCGGCGGCAATTACAACGACAAACTTGGCGCTGTTTATGCTCGTTTTGAGGATGGTGATATCCGCAAGCAGAGTTACGAATTCCCGCTCAACGGCGTATGGAACGGCGGTATGATCCTCAAGGGCGCTATGACCTATCGCACCGACGTAACCGCAGAAGAATCTGCTGATGGTAAGGCACACAAAGCAGGCGACCCGATTCCTGCTGATGCTGACCGCGACCAGATGCCTCTTATCTATGTAGACCAGGTAGGTCAGTTCGGTGGTACCACCTCCGACGTAGCTCACCCGGTAGAGACCGTAGAGTCTCCGCGCTGGGGCCAGACCAACTCCGGCTACCGCTTGATGAAGTATCCGATGTATCCGAAAGAGACGGCTATTGACTACCAGTCGATTTCCGAGGTTGAGTTCCGTCTTGCTGAGGTGGTTTACACCCTTGCTGAGTGCAAGATGCGCGTAGACGGCACCAGCCCGCGCGCAGCAGTAAATGAGGTTCGCAACCGCTATTTCCAGGGCGCTGCTACCGACAATGTAGCCGGCAACTGGACCGACGCAGAATGGATGCTCCACCAGTGGGGTCTCGAGTTCCTCGGTGA
>JAGHUE010000030.1 GCA_018064985.1 Candidatus Colicola faecequi
GAGGTCCCACCCCTTCCCATTCCGAACAGGGTCGTTAAGCTCAACATCGCCGATGGTACTGCATTTGTGGGAGAGTAGGTAGCCGCCATTTTCGAGAGCTCTGGATTATTCCGGGGCTCTCTTTTTATGTTTTATACGCGTTCGCTTGTTCGCAATTGTCATTTTGGCTCAAATAACTGAATGACAATAGGATATATATTTTTCTGAATCGCGAACTTACGAACTTACAAGAAATTCGTTATTGTTTTCTTGCACATTCCAAAAATTCTTCGTACCTTTGCATACGGAATTGAGGTTGGTTAGTCTGTGCAACCTTCATTAGAGCTGTTAATCCTCTCATAATTAACCCTATATATCCGTACAATCATGCAGATTGGTTTTGATAACGACAAATACATCCGTATTCAGTCGCAGCACATTAAAGAACGTATTCAACAATTCGGCAACAAGCTCTATTTGGAGCTTGGCGGTAAACTGTTTGACGATTTTCACGCTAGCCGAGTACTGCCCGGCTTTATGCCTGACAGCAAACTGCGTATGCTCCATGAGCTTCGCGATATGATCGAGATCGTAATCGTGATTTCCGCAACCGATATCGAGAAGAATAAGGTCCGCCAGGATCTCGGTATTACCTACGATATGGATGTTCTTCGTCTGCGTGATGCATTTATGGACAGAGGCTTCTTCGTTGGTTCGGTAGTGATTACTCATTACAATGGTCAGAAGTCTGCAGATGCATTCCGTGCTCGTCTGGAGCGCCTCGGCATCAAGACCTACTATCATTACATGATCGAGGGCTATCCGCACAACGTGGAACTCATTGCTTCGGACGAAGGATTCGGTCGTGATGAATATGTAGAGACCGAGCGTCAACTGATTGTTGTAACGGCTCCCGGTCCGGGTTCGGGCAAGATGGCAGTTTGCCTTTCGCAGCTTTACAACGAGCGAGCTCATGGTCATGAGGCCGGCTATGCGAAGTTTGAGACGTTCCCGGTATGGAACCTTCCGCTGAAGCACCCGGTAAACATCGCTTACGAGGCTGCAACTGCCGACCTGAATGATGTGAATATGATTGACCCGTTCCATCTGGATGCTTACGGCAAGACTGCTATCAACTACAACCGTGATATTGAGATTTTCCCCGTATTGAACGCACTCTTCGAGGGCATCTACGGAAGTAATCCGTACAAGTCGCCTACAGATATGGGCGTGAACATGGTTGGCTTCTGTATCTCGGACGACGATGTTTGCTGCGAGGCCTCCAAGCAGGAGATTATTCGCAGATATTATACTGCTCTCAACGAGCTCGCAAAGGGCGGAGGTAATGACGCTGAGGTAAATAAGATTGCAATGCTCTTCAAGCAGTGCGGCATCAACAGCGCTTACCGTAAAGCTACTGTGGCTGCCAAGGAAAGAAAGGAGCAATCGCTTGGTAATGCAAGTGCCGCTATTGAACTTGCTGATGGTACGATTATCACTTCCGAGGCATCCGATCTGTTGGGCTCAAGCGCAGCTCTTCTCGTAAATGCAGCCAAGCATCTGGCCGGCATTGAGCACAGCGTGAAACTCTTCTCGCAGGATATTATTGAACCTATCCAGCAGACGAAGATTGAGCGCCTGCACAGCCGCAACCCGCGTCTGCATACGGACGAAGTGCTGATTGCACTTTCCGTTCTCTCGCTCCACGACGACAACTGTCGCAGGGCATTGGCAGCTTTGCCGCTCTTAAACGGCTGCCAGGCTCACTCAACGGTGATGGTGCCAGAGGAAGACCGAAAGATCTTCAACAAGCTCGGCATAGGCTTGACCTGTGATCCGAAGCGTTCACACGCGGCAAAACATTGATATTAACGTTTATTACAAGATACTATGAAGGACCTCGACCGAGGGCCTTCATGCGTTCCGTAAAATCGGGTGTGACATTTTAACAAATCAACTAAAAAATTTACAAACAAATGAAAAAGCAAATGCTTTTACTCTGCCTCGCATTGATGAGTATGTCGATGATGGGGAGAACACATGTGCTGAGCAGTGTAGCGGATTTCAATGCGCTTTCTGCAGCTCAGACTGACTCTGTAACTTTCAGTTGCCCGCTCGTGGCTCTTACGCAGGCCGGCAAGTATCTGCTTCTGACTGACGGAACAGACAACGCGCTTGTTTACGGCTATGCTCAGGGCATCAACAGCACCTGCCAGAATGGTGATACCATTATCGATCTGACGGCACTTTATTGCATGTACAACAACCAACTGGAACTGAAGAATGCCCGTTTCACAATAGGTGGACACGGCCCTCAAATCGCACCTGCGGAAATCAGCGCAGTAAACGCCAGCAATCTGCTTGCATACGGCAAGTTGTCCAACGTAACCGCTTCCGTGGCCAATAAGAAGATTACGTTCTATACAGCTGATGGTGCAACTGTGGCTGGCTACAATGCTGCCAGCATCGCGCTTCCGGACAATCCGTCATCAGCGCTCACCTACGAGGGTTTCGTGATGCTTTCCACCAGTACGTATCAGTTTATTCCGACCGCATGGACCGGTGAGGTGGAAGATATCGTGTATACTCCGGTGGCTTCTATTGCTGAGTTCAATGCATTGCCGGACGGCAGTTACTTCGAGTTTACGACCGATGTGACCGTAGCTTTCGTATACCGCATCATGTATAATTGCGCAACGATTTTCCAGGATCAAAACGGTGATGGCGGACAAATCTACGATGTCCGTCACAACACTGATGATGCGTATAAGGCCAACTACGAAGCCGGAGACATTATCCCCGGCGGTTGGAAAGGCATTAAGATTGACTACAATGGCACCAAAGAGATCACTCCGTTGGAAGGTTTTGCTGCTCCAGCGGGTAAGGGACGTGTTTCGTATGTAGAACGCACTTTCGCTACACTCGGCGAGACTGACGTCAATAGGCTTGTACTCGTGAGAAACGTGCAGTTGGTGAATACACATGAATATAGTGAAAAAGACCAGCAGAAACATCGAAACGCCACGGACGGTACAGTAGATGTATTCGATATGTACGACACATACCACTCCAATGAGGCCAACACGGGTTATGTGGAATTTCCGGAAGTTGACGGTACGTATGACGTGATGGGCGTAGGCGCCAACTACAAGGGCACATATGAGATTCACCCAATCAGCTTCGACGGTCGCATTCCGGGATTCCCGGAGAGTGCGTTGGAAAATGCAAAGATCAATGCCGCTCAAAAGCTGCTGATTGACGGCCAGGTTGTAATTGAGAAGAATGGCAAATTGTACAACGTATTGGGTGTTATGCTTTAATGCTGACTATCAAATAAAAAGGGCTCCCGGTTGGGAGCCCTTTTGTGTTTTATCCAAAATTGAGGGAGTGTAATCAGTTGTTTTCGATCGTGTAATTGAGGAAATCGTTGAGCGGCTTGGCAGCCCGGCAGATGTCGAGCAGTCGGTCAAATAGTTCGGGCGACTGCATCTCGTCATCCGAGAGCGGATACTCGAAAGTGAAGGAACGACGGCTGATCCAAGCGGGATGCTGGAAGTCCTTTGGAAAAGGAGCCGGCACTTTTTTGAGCTCGCCATCGTGGTCGAATCCGCTGAAATAACGGTTGACTTCCGGACGGGCGAAAATCTCTTCGAGTTCTTCGTAGTTGTCGAAAATATCCTGACGCAACGCCTTTACCATATCCGGCTCGGGGCACCAGACACCTCCGGCGAACATGCAATGGCCGGGCTGGAGATGGAGATAGTAGCAGCCATAAGGCGATTTGCGACCACCATGAGGTGCGACAATGATTCCGAGCTAATCTTTATAGGGCGCCTTGTTGTGCGAGAAACGGATGTCTCGATAGATGCGATAGACGCAATCGGAGACCTTGAGGTCGGCCGTTTCGGGATCAATCTCACGCATAGCCTCCAGCCAGCGGGCAACGAATGCCTCAATGTCGGCTTTGCATTGAAGCCACTCATCCTTATGCTCGTTGAACCACTCGCGGTTGTTGTTGACCGTGAGACGGTTGATGAAGTCGAGAATACGTGCAACGTTCATTTCAGACGGAATCAGAATTCAACAGTCGGAGCCTTTTCTGCGCCAGCTTCTGCTGCAAAATAAGGCTTCTTGTCGAAGCCGCAGATGCCGGCAACGAGGTTGGCGGGGAAACGGCGGATGAGAACGTTGTAGGCTTTGGCCTGCTCATTGAAGGTGTTGCGGGCCACGGTGATGCGGTTTTCGGTACCTTCAAGTTGCTGCTGAAGTTCGAGGAAGTTCTGATTAGCCTTGAGATCGGGGTAAGCCTCGGAAACGGCCAGGAGTCGGCTGAGGGCACCGGAGAGTTGGCTCTGCGCTTCCTGGAAAGCCTGGAGCTGATCTTCGGTGATGTTGGATGCGTCGAGGGTGATGGCCGTTGCCTGTGCGCGAGCTGCTACGACAGCCTCGAGCGTGCTCTGCTCGTGAGCCGCGTAGCCCTTGACGGTGTTTACGAGGTTGGGGATGAGGTCAGCGCGACGCTGGTACTGGTTTTCTACCTGTGCCCAAGAGGTTTCTACGTTCTCCTCTGCGGTGATGCACTTGTTGTAGACGCCTACGCCCCAAATGGCGATGATGGCGATGACTGCAACGACGATGATTGCGGTAAGTGAATTTTTCTTCATGAGTGTATGTGTAATTAGTTAGAATCTTAAAAATCGTATATTTTTTTACTTGTATTTTTGCGGCAAAAAGTCCCATCGAAGTCCCATGTAAGTCCTATCGAGGTAGCTAGGAAGTCGCAAGGGGTAAAATCTTAAAAAAAGTACATTTTCAGAATTTTCGTCCGGCCCCTCCACCGAAGCTCATACCGCCTCCGAAACTGCCTCCGGAGAATCCTCCGCCACGGTGGCCTCCACCGAACCCTCCACCATAGAATCCACCTCCGCCGAATCCGTTGTTGCGGTTGGCTTCCCGAGCAGCCGCTGCAGCCGCTTCGGCCCGTTTGCGTGCTTCTTCATCGAGCATGGCCTTTATTTCACGGCCGCCGTGCTTGTAGAACCATCGCGTGAGCAGGGCTACGGGCAGCGGGAAGAAAATGGCGCAGAAGAGAAGCATTTGCCAGATACCGCTTTGGCGACGCATGCGGTGCTCGTCGAGTTCGAACGCGCGCGGGAGCATGTCTTTATAGAGTAGTACGGCAAGGATTATGAGCAGGAGAAAGGCGAGAATGAGGTATCCGCAGATGAAATCGGATGTTTCAGACGTGGCCGGCACAAAGCCGAGCAGGAGTTCCGCACGATTTTCCTCGCGGTCGAGGATGGAGGACACGGCAGCTGCTCCGGCTGTGAGAGCGACACCCCATTCCTGCTGACGGAGCGGCTCGAGCATGACTTCGTCGATAATCTGTTCGCAGGTCGCATCGGGGAGAAGTCCCTCAAGTCCGCCGCCTGTGTGGATACGGATATCTCGGCTGCCGGTGATGAGAAGTATGAGGACGCCGGTGTTGCGGTCTTTGCGGCCGATTCCCCATCGGTTGAAAACCGATTGAGCAAACTCGAAGGCATCTATTCCGTCGGCGTCTTCGATGGCAATGATGGCCATTTCTACATCAGTGAGGCGCTGCAACCGGTGGCAGATGGCATCAATTTGCTCTGCATTGGCGGGGCTGATGAGTCCATCCGGGTTGCAGATGAAAGAGCCGGTCATCGTTTGCGGGTTAGGCAACGACTCGGGTGAATATGCCCGCGAGGAGACCGAAAGGCAGAGGAAAAAGAGTATGAATAGGTAAAACTTTCGCATATTGTTTGTATATATCGGAAAAAAATGCTAACTTTGCGCCGCAAAGCGGCGCTTGCGCTTTGGGCCTTATAGTTAAATGGATATAATAACTCTCTCCTAAAGAGTAGTTCCGGGTTCGATTCCCGGTGGGGCTACCAACCGGCAGAAGGAGTGCCGATGAGCTGGCCGTTTACCTTTGCGTGGCAAAGGTAGCTTTTTTTTTTCATATATCCAAATAGCAGCCTCGTTTTGAGCAAAAATAAGAATAAATACTACGTGGTCTGGTCCGGCAAAGAGCCGGGCATTTACGATTCGTGGGAGGATTGCGAGAAACAGGTGAAAGGGCAGGAGGGTGCCAAATTCAAGGGTTTCCCTACTCACGAAGAGGCCGAAAAAGCTTTTGCCTCAAGCCCGGCGGATTATATTGTTTACGGGCCGAAGAAAACGGCAGCGCCACAACCTCAAATTGATGAGCTGCCGGTGTCAGAACGGCCGCTTTTCCCGGCTTGGGCAGTAGATGGTGCTTGCAGCGGCAATCCCGGTATGATGGAATATCGTGGAGTGGATGCTCAGACGGGGGCTGAGATTTTTCATTTCGGCCCGGTGGCAGGCGGCACGAACAATATCGCTGAGTATCTGGCTATCGTGCATGTGTTAGCCCTAATGAAGCAATGGGCAGAGCGTCAGCCGGATATGGCCGAGACCTATTTGACGATGCGTGTGTATTCCGATTCGAAGACGGCGCAGTCATGGGTTAAGAAACGCAAATGTGGCAGCAAACTTGAGCAGACGGAGCAGAACAAGGAGCTTTTCAATGTGATTCAACGGGCAGATAACTGGCTTGCTGTCAATACCTACCGCAATCCGATTCTTAAGTGGCAGACTGAGAAGTGGGGGGAGATACCAGCAGACTTCGGCCGGAAGTGAAGCCTTTCTGTTTTTTTGCTTGCATCTGCTTGCCTTGTGCTCAGTCACAATGCCCCACATTGCTTCTTCGCACAAGCCAACCATCTACTTCGCAAAAAATCAGAAAGCGGTTTGCCAAGCAGACTCACTTTATTAGACGCAAAAGGTACAAAATAACTACATTCCCAACAAAAAATCTTCAATCATCATGGTACTGAATTATATTTGGATCGGCTTGATATTGCTGGCTGTGCTGATGGGCATCATTCAGGCGATATTTTATGGCAATCCGGAGATTTTCAATGATATACTGCAGTCGACATTTGCTTCGGCCAAAACCGGTTTCGAAATTTCAATCGGTTTGACCGGTGTGCTTGCTTTGTGGATGGGCATTATGAAAATTGGAGAAAAAGGCGGTGTGGTTGCCAAGATGTCGAAAGTGGTGACCCCGTTTTTCTCTCGTCTTTTTCCCGATGTGCCCAAGGGCCATGCGTCGTTCGGTTCGATGTTCATGAACTTGGCAGCTACGATGCTTGGCATCGACAATGCCGCCACTCCTATGGGCCTCAAGGCGATGAAAGAGCTGCAGGAAATCAACCCGGATAAGGAGAAAGCCAGCAACCCGATGATAATGTTCATGGTATTGGTGACCTCGGGGCTGACGCTTGTGCCGGTTTCTATTATGGTATACCGCGCGCAGATGGGTGCGGCCAACCCGGCGGACGTTTTTCTTCCGATATTGCTGGCCACGTTCTTTGCTGCTATTGCAGGTATTATTTCTGTAGGTATCGCACAGAAAATCCGTTTGTGGGATCCTGTTATTTTAGGAACTCTCGGCGGTATGGCCGTATTGGTTGGCCTGGTAATCTGGGCAGCGATGGCAATGCCGCAGGAGGTATTCTCTCGCTGGAGCACGATAGTAGCGGCCGTATTGCTGCTTGGCGTGATTTGCTGGTTTGTCATTCAGGCGATGGTTGCAAAGGTAAATGTGTATGATGCGTTCATCGAGGGAGCCAAGGAAGGCTTCACGACGGCGGTGGGAATTATCCCGTATCTGATTGCCATACTGGTGGCTGTAGGCATGTTCAGAGCCTCTGGAGCGATGGATCTGCTGGTAGGTGGCCTGGGCTGGTGCTTTGCAGCGGTAGGTATGAATACTGATTTCGTACCGGCTTTGCCTACAGCGCTGATGCGTCCGCTTTCGGGCGGTGGAGCTCGCGGCTTGATGATCGATGCGATGGCACAATACGGAGCAGACTCTTTCGTGGGACGACTCGTTTCTATTGTACAGGGATCGACCGATACAACCTTCTATATTTTGGCCGTTTACTTCGGCAGTATAAATGTAAAAGAGACCCGCTATGCGGTAGTCTGCGGCTTGATTGCCGACTTTTTCGGCATTATCGCAGCTATTGCACTGGCATATATTTTCTTTCATTAAATGATACATTTCTCAGCAGACTCGATAGAAATGCCGCGGCTTGACGAGCATATGCTGCAGCGTTGGATTCGTTCGGTGGCAGCCGACTATGGCTTCGGTGTGGGTGAAATAACGTATATTTTCTGCTCCGATGAGAAAGAACTGGCGGTGAACCGTGAATTTCTCGGCCATGATTATTACACGGATGTGATCACCTTCGACTATTCGACGCAGGACACTGTCAACGGTGATATTTTTATCTCGCTTGATACGGTAGAAAGCAATGCGAAACAAGTTGGGGTCAGTTTTGATGATGAGCTTCTGCGCATCATTATTCATGGTGTGCTTCATCTGACCGGGCAGGCTGACAAGACACCCGAGACTCGTGCGGAAATGACCAGAAAGGAAAATATGGCCCTCGCAAAAATAGGAAAATAACGAAATTAAATAAGACGGAAAGAGAGACGAAAACGGTCGTCTCTCTTTTTTTGTCTTCAGCAAATATTACATATTTGGGAAAATCAGTTCGAAAAAAATGATGTATGTCAGCGCATTTTGGCACGCTGCTTGCATTATATTCGGCAACCAACTAACAAACAAACGGAATTATCAACCTCTAAAAATTTACGATTATGAAAAAGATGTTGTTACTGGCCGTAGTTGCCACAATGGCAATCGGCATGAGCGCAAAGGAAACGACCAGAGGCTCTGAGCAGGTTAAGAAAGAACAAACGGTAAGACAAGACGGAGGCAGCCGTACGGTGGAACTTCGCGGCAAAGATAAGCAACTGTTCATCAAAAAAGCCGACAAAACAGCTAAGACGGAGACGCTTACTGCAATTAAGGTTGCTCAGAAAAAACCAATGAACGTGAAAGCGCAAAAATAAGAAAAGGCAGGTCTGACCGCGCGGCTCCGAAGGCAGGGCAGTGAGTAGAACAGACTGGCAGTCCGACCGAGTTGGCGGAATCAGATCGCCGCAGATGTAAGTTAAGTGAATGATGATTCAGGCGACTCATCCGAGAGGGTGGGTCGCTATTTATATTATATAAGGTGCTAAAAAAGAAAACGCTGCACAATCGTGCAGCGTTTTCCGTATGGAGCCGACTATTCCGGAGAATTAGTCGCTGAGCTTAGCGCAGATGAACTCGCGGTTGAGGCGGGCGATGTTGGCAAGGCTGACAGACTTCGGGCATTCAGCAGCGCAAGCACCGGTGTTGGTGCAGTTGCCGAAGCCGAGTTCGTCCATCTTGGCTACCATTGCCTTAGCGCGGCGAGCAGCTTCGATCTTACCCTGCGGGAGAAGAGCGAGCTGGCTAACCTTAGCCGAAACGAAGAGCATAGCGGAGCCGTTCTTGCAGGCAGCAGCGCAAGCACCGCAACCGATGCAGGAAGCTGCATCCATAGCCTCGTCAGCTACCGGCTTCGGAATAGCAATTGCATTAGCATCGGGTACACCGCCGGTGTTTACCGATACGAAACCGCCGGCCTGCATGATCTTATCGTAGGCGCCACGGTCTACCATAAGGTCCTTGATTACAGGGAATGCGCGGCTACGCCAAGGCTCGATGGTGATAGTTTCGCCATCATGGAACTTACGCATGTGGAGCTGGCAGGTGGTGATTGCCTGGTCTGGTCCGTGCGGGTGGCCATTAACGTAGAGGGAGCACATACCGCAGATACCTTCGCGGCAGTCGTGATCGAATGCGATGGGGTCTTTGTGCTCGGAAATGAGTTTCTCGTTGAGGATATCGATCATCTCAAGGAACGAAGCGCCCTGAAAGATGTTCTGGAGTTCGTAGGTCTCGAAGTGGCCCTGAGCTTTAGGACCAGCTTGACGCCATACTTTTACTTTGATATTGATGTTCTGATCCATAATTATGCTTTGTAGTTACGAGTTTTACGTTCGGTAAATTCATAATCAAGAGGCTCCTTGATGAGTTCGGGCTCGTTGTCTTCGCCGGTGTACTTCCAGCAGCCAACATAAGAGAACTTGTCGTCCTGGCGGAGAGCTTCGCCATCCGGAGTCTGATATTCCTCGCGGAAGTGACCACCGCAGGATTCCTCACGATGGAGTGCGTCAACAGCCATGAGTCGGCCGATTTCGATGAAGTCAGCCAGGCGGAGAGCCTTCTCGAGCTCGTTGTTGAGTGCGTCAGCCTTGCCCGGGATGAAGACGTTGGTCCAGAATTCCTTCTTGATAGCGTCAATCTTCTTGATAGCGGTCTTGAGGCCTTCTGCCGTACGACCCATACCTACGAAGTCCCACATGATGAGACCGAGCTCTTTGTGGATAGAATCTACAGAGCGCTTGCCCTGTACAGCCATGAGCTTCTGGATCTTTTCCTCAACAGCCTTCTCTGCAGCAGCGAATTCCGGCAGGTCGGTAGACATGCGGGGAACACCGATCTGGTCAGCGAGGTAGTTCTGGATGGTGTACGGAAGTACGAAGTAGCCGTCAGCGAGACCCTGCATAAGAGCGGAAGCACCGAGGCGGTTTGCACCGTGGTCGGAGAAGTTTGCTTCGCCGATGCAGAAGAGACCCTTAACCGAGGTCTGGAGCTCGTAATCAACCCAGGTACCACCCATGGTGTAGTGGATTGCCGGGAAGATCATCATCGGGTTCTCATACGGGTTTTCGTCAACGATCTTCTCATACATTTGGAAGAGGTTGCCATATTTCTGAGCAACAACGTCCTTGCCGAGGCGCTGGATAGCTTCGTTGAAATCAAGGAATACTGCAAGACCGGTGTTGTTTACACCGAAGCCTGCGTCGCAACGCTCTTTAGCAGCACGGGAAGCCACGTCACGCGGAACGAGGTTACCGAATGCCGGATAGCGGCGCTCCAAGTAGTAATCGCGATCCTCTTCGGGGATATCGCGGCCCTTGAGTTCGCCTGCCTGCAGTTTCTTAGCGTCTTCGAGTTTCTTCGGAACCCAAATACGGCCGTCGTTACGGAGTGACTCGGACATAAGAGTCAGCTTGCTCTGGAAGTCACCGTGCTTTGGAATACAGGTCGGGTGGATCTGAGCGTAGCAAGGGTTAGCGAAGAATGCGCCGTGGCGGTACATCTGCATTGCAGCAGAACCGTTGGAAGCCATGGCGTTGGTGGAGAGGAAGAAGGTGTTGCCGTAGCCGCCCGAACCGATAACTACTGCGTGAGCGAAGAAGCGCTCGATGCGACCGGTAACGAGGTTGCGTGCAATGATACCGCGTGCGCGCTCTTCACCGTTTTCGTCCTTTACCATAACGATGTCGAGCATCTCATAGCGGGTGTACATCTTCACTTTGCCCTTACCAATCTGGCGGGAGAGTGCGGAGTAAGCACCGAGAAGAAGCTGCTGACCGGTCTGGCCCTTTGCGTAGAACGTACGGCTAACCTGTGCGCCACCGAAGGAACGGTTGTCGAGGAGACCACCGTATTCGCGAGCGAACGGAACGCCCTGAGCTACACACTGGTCGATGATGTTGTTGCTGACCTCAGCGAGGCGGTATACGTTTGCCTCACGGGCGCGGTAGTCACCACCCTTGATGGTATCGTAGTAAAGACGATAGATAGAGTCGCCGTCGTTCTGGTAGTTCTTTGCTGCGTTGATACCGCCCTGAGCTGCAATGGAGTGAGCGCGGCGCGGAGAGTCCTGGATGCAGAAGTTGAGTACATTGAAGCCCATTTCAGCGAGCGAAGCGGCTGCCGATGCACCTGCAAGACCCGTACCTACAACGATAACGTCGAGTTTACGCTTGTTGGCAGGGTTAACCAGTTTCTGGTGATCCTTGTAGTTGGTCCATTTCTTCTCAAGCGGACCCTGAGGAATCTTCGCCATTTCAGGCGTGATGATTCCGTTTTGTGTCTGAAGTGCCATATAATGTATTTGTTTTTAGTCGGATTATTGAATGAGAGCACCGAAGTATACGCCGATGTAGTAGAACACTACTGCAGCGAACATAAGTACGATAAGGGTTGCCCAGCAGAAGCCGATCTTCTTGATGCGGTTGAACCAGATGAGGTTGCTCCAACCGATGGTCTGGAGAGCCGACCAGATGCCGTGGGTGAGGTGGAACCAGAGAGCTACGAACCAAACGAGGTAGAGCACGCTGTAGCAAGGATGAATCCAGCTGTTGTCGAAGCCGTCAGGGCCTACACCGGAGAAGGTCCACTTAACGATACCTGCACCGTCCTGCGGGTTGAATGCGGAGGTCATGATGCCGGTGAGCTCTGCAAACTGCATCTTGAACCAGAAGTTGAAGAGGTGGAGGCAGAGGAACAGCACTACGGTGATACCGAGAACGAGCATGTTCTTCGAAGCCCAATCAACACCCCATACCTTTGCCGTAGCTTCGTAGCGGTCGTTGCCGCGAGCTGCACGGTTCTGGAAAGTGAGCCAGAATGCATAGATGAAGTGAATGAGAACGAGGCCGGCCAAACCTGCAGTACCCACGAGAGCGTACCAGTTAGCGCCAAGCATTTCGCAGATCCAGTTGTATCCGGCTTCCGAGATGATGAGCACGATGTTCATCGATGCGTGGAAGGTGAGGAACAACACCAAGGCTAAGCCCGTGAGACTCATCACGAACTTACGTCCAATAGAAGAATTGAATAACCACA
This sequence comes from Candidatus Colicola faecequi, assembly GCA_018064985.1. Taxonomy (GTDB): domain Bacteria; phylum Bacteroidota; class Bacteroidia; order Bacteroidales; family Paludibacteraceae; genus Colicola; species Colicola faecequi. The sequence continues at coordinate 12,671 of JAGHUE010000030.1, forward strand.
TAAAATGTAAAATGAATGAATTATTATTATGTTTTATCTGTTTTCTGATTCGTTCTTGTCTATGGACAATTGTCCATATCGGGTACAAAGGTAATAAAAAAACTTTATATCCGCAAAGGAATGTTGTTTTTTTTGTTGTAATTGCAATAAATCGTGTTTTTCTCATACGGAAATATTGCCAATGTCAGAAGTTTTATGTACCTTTGCATTTGTTATAGTTTATTTGCCGGAGAAGGTGCGAATCGGAAAATACATAGTGCTTTTTGTTGGTTTGGCGTGGGCTGCAGGTGCGATGGCTCAAGCCGGCAGAAGCGTGTTTTCTTTCTTGGAGCTCCCCTATTCCGCTCGCCACAATGCATTGGGCGGAATTAATGTGAGCACTTCCGATGGTGACCTCGGTATGTCGCTCAACAATCCCGCGCTTCTTTGTGAAGAAACGCACAATATGCTCTCGCTCAACTATGCTTATTATGGCGCGGCAATGAACTTTGCATCAGCGCTTTACGGATACAATTGGGGACATAATTATACGGGCTATGCCATTCATTACCTCGATTACGGAAAGTTTCCGTATGCAGATGAGTATGGTTATCAGTCCGGCACTACTTTCTCTGCCCGCGATTTTCTTGTGGAGGTGCTCTACGCGCGCCAGCTCTCGCACGGATTGCGCATAGGCGCAGCGCTCAAACCTGTGTATAGCAAATATGAGGTATACAGTTCGTTCGCTCTGGGTGCTGATGTGGGTGCATATTATTGCATCCCCGATTCATCGCTCCAGATAGGCCTCACGCTGCAGAATATCGGTTGGCAGCTCAAAGGATTCTATTCCGACGAGTACGGTCAGAAGCTCTCCATGCTCCCCCTCAACCTTCAGCTCGGTCTCTCCTACAAGCTCACCCATGCGCCCCTCCGTTTCTCCCTGACTCTCCATAACTTACAGACATGGAAGCTCGGCTACAACGGCATTGAGGAAACATGGGGCGACGCCGGAAAAAAGACCAAAGATACCTGGTACAACATGCTCTTCAGCCATACCGTTTGGGCGGTGGATATAGTGCCGAAGAAAGACAATTTCTGGCTGACGCTTTCCTACAACCACAGGCGCCATTCCGAACTCACGTTCCGGGATAATTTCTCGCTGGCGGGTTTTGCTCTCGGCGCCGGATTGCACGTCAAAAGCGTGCGGGTGGGAGTGGCTGCGGCCCAGTATACCCGCAGCAATTTTACCTTCCAAACTACCCTCTCGCTCAGCATGAGCGAACTGTTGAAATAAAAGAAAATCAATTATATGCGAAAGATTATTGTAGCCATCGACGGCTTTTCTTCTTGTGGTAAATCCACTATCGCCAAGGCGCTCGCAAAAAAAGCGGGCTACCGCTACGTGGACACAGGTGCAATGTACCGTGCCGTGGCGCTCTACACGATTGAAAACAAGCCGGCTGACCTCTCGGAGGAGGCCTACCTCGAGCAGCATATTGCCGATATTGAAATCAATTTTGCCGTACAGCCCGACGGCACGCAGCACACTACTCTCAACGGTCGGGACGTGGAGAAACTCATCCGCACCCTCGAGGTGGGCAACATGGCAAGCAAAGTCAGCGCCATCGGTTTCGTCCGTCGTGCTCTTGTGGCTCAGCAGCAGGCCATGGGTAAAGAAGGCGGTGTCGTGATGGACGGCCGCGACATCGGCACTGTCGTTTTCCCGCAGGCCGAACTCAAACTCTTCCTCACAGCCTCGCCCGAGATTCGTGCCGAGCGTCGCTTCAAAGAACTGGAAGCTAAAGGCGAGCACCCTGTTTTTGAGGATGTGCTGGCCGACGTGAACGACCGCGACTACCGCGATACCCATCGCGCAGAATCGCCAATGCACCTGACCGAAGACTCGGTTGTGGTGGACAACAGCCATATGACGCCCGACGAGCAGATGCAGGAAATCTTCCGCATTTTCGAGGAGCGAATTGCAGGCAAATTTTGAAGACATGGTAGAAATCGATAGCCAATCGGGTTTTTGCTTCGGTGTTACGCGCGCCATCCAGCGGGCAGAAGAGGAGTTGCAGAACGGCAATCTCTACTGTTTGGGGGATATCGTGCACAATGGCGAGGAAGTGAGCCGTCTCTCGGAGATGGGCCTCATCACCATCGACCACGAGCAGATGAGCCGCCTTCACGACGTGAAGGTGCTTCTCCGTGCGCACGGCGAACCTCCTACCACCTACGCTTTGGCCGAACGCAACGGCATCCGCCTCTTCGATGCCAGTTGCCCTGTGGTGCTGGGTCTTCAGAAACGCATCCGGACGGCTTATCAGCAGAATCCTGATGCTCAGATTGTAATCT
>JAGHUE010000151.1 GCA_018064985.1 Candidatus Colicola faecequi
CTATCTATTTTTAATAAGATTTTTACATGGATTTCTGCTGCCGCGCTGCACAGCAGGCACAAAAAAAGCGCCCGCTCGCAAGAGCAGGCGCTGATGGATGAGGGATGATTACGCTTATCGGTTGGCGTAAGCAGCGTAAGCCGGATAGTAGTCCGTAACGAGCTGCTGGAAGCCCTGACGCTCGGCGTTCTGGAGCACGAAGCCCAAAACAGCACTCTGATGATCGAGCGTCTTCTGGATGGACGAACGCATCGTACGATCGAGCGACAGACCGAAAGTGAGATATTCGGAGCAGGTCTTGGCCACCGAAGCGAGCATACGCTCGGCCTTCTCTTTCTCGCCGCAGAGGTTGTAGAGCAAGCCCATGGAAGCCGACGTATAATCGTAGGGGATATTGGCCTCCGGAAGCATCTCCTCGGCATAGTCGAGCACCTCGACAGCCTTGTCGGTCTTGCCCTCGTGGTAGAGCGCTTCGGCAAGCTGCATGAACATCATACGATGGGTGCGGCACATGCGCATCAGGTTCTCGTCGATATACGTGCCGGGACGGTTGATCTGTCCGTAGGCGAACTTATGCATCATGTTGTCGTACATCTTCTCGGTGTTGACGCGTGGCTGACCGGTACGCTCGTAGTCGTCGGTGCGGTGCGGAGTCACCTGATAAGCGAGGCCGGTGTTCTCCATATACGGCTCGAGGCCCTGGTAATAGTCGGGACCAACGGTAGCAGCGAAATAGATCGGACGCGTCCACTCGGCGGTGGAGAGCATCTCGAGCACCATCATCTCCGACTTGGTAAGGCGGCGGCCCACCTTGATATCGATGCGGTCGGCAATCTCGTCTTCCGTGTAGCGGCCGGCGAAGATGCTCCGGTGCATGACGGCATCCTTCACGACGGGGATGTAGATCTGGTCGGTAGGGATGAAATTGTCGCCATTGCGCTTGGTTCGCGGATCGTCGGAGCGGACGAAATCGAAGACGGACTTGACGGTAGCGGCCGAACCGAGACGGTTGTCAACCCATACGACGTCGTTCTGCCCCGAAACGAAGTCCTTGTATTCCCAGGAGATAGGTGCAGCGGGTGCGTCGTAGTAGGGGCGCTTCATCTGCGAGATGTACCAGTCGGTCTGCAGATAAGAGAGGTTGCATACGCGGAGGTCGGTGCCCTCACCCTCCACTTCCTGATTGTACCAGAGGGGGAAGGTGTCGTTGTCGCCATTGGAGAAGATGATGCCGTTGCGGTCGCAGGAGCGGAGGTAGTTGGCGCCGAAATCGCGGCAGCTGTAGCGTCCGGAGCGGTCGTGATCGTCCCAGTTCTGCTGGGCCATGAGTGCGGGAACGCCGAGGCAAACGACGGTAGCGGCACAAGCCACAGCCACCTGAGCGGCACGGCTCTTCTTCACGTATTCGCCCACCCATTCGGCGATAGCCATCACGCCGAGACCGATCCAGATGCAGAAAGCATAGAACGAACCGGCATAAGCGTAGTCACGTTCGCGCGGCTGATAAGGCGTCTGGTTGAGGTAAACGACGATAGCGAGGCCCGTAAGGAAGAAGAGGAGGAACGTGAGCGTGAAGTTCTCAGCGCCGGCTTTCTTCTTCATGAGCTGATAGACGATGCCGAGGATACCGAGCAGGAGCGGAAGGAAGAAATATACGTTGTGTCCCTTGTTGCTCCGGAGCTTTTCGGGGAGGAGCGACTGATCGCCGAGGCGGGCGTTGTCGAGGAAAGAGATACCGGAGATCCAGTTGCCCTTGAGGACGTCGCCGTAGCCCTGGATATCGTTCTGACGGCCGGCGAAGTTCCAGAGGAAATAGCGCCAGTACATCCAGTCGATCTGATAGGAGAAGAAGTAGCGGAGGTTCTCGGAGAAGGTAGGCACGTAGTCGGTCTTCTGCTGACCGCAGTAGTCGTACTTCACCTTGCGGCCCTTCACGTTGCCCCACTCCTTGTAGCCGTTGATATGGTTGGGCTGACCGGAGTACATGCGCGGGAAGAGCATCATGAACTGGGAGTTGTACTTGTAGTTGGTCTTGTAGCCGGTGATCATGTAGCGGTCCTTATCGCCGGGGTTCTCCTTTGGAGCGGGCGCATACTGCGCATGTCCCTGCTTCTCTACAGGGATGCACATATTGCCCTGCACCTCGAGTTCGACGGGCGCGTTGTAGGTCTGGCCGTAGAAGAGCGGACAGTCGCCGTATTGCTCGCGGTTGAGGTAATACTTGAGGGAGAAGACGTTGTCGGGCGAGTTCTGGTCCATCGGGGTATCGGCATTGGAGCGGATCACGAGGGCGGCATAGCTGCTGTAACCCATGGCGATAACGGCTACCATGACGATGGCGGTATTGAGGAAACGGGCGCTGATGCGGCCGCGCTTCCATACGAAGAACGCGATGGTGAGCGCGATAAGCACGATGCCGAGAAGCGCACTCTCCTTAATAAAGAGCGCACCCGAGAGCGAGAGAGCCAGGATGAACGAGATGTACATACGCAGGGTGCTCTTCTCGGTGTAGGTTTCCGCAATCGCCCATACGAGCGCTGCCACGAGCAGCACGAGATAGACGTACATACCCGTATTGAAGCTGAAGCCGAGCTGATTGACAAAAAGGAGCTCGAACCAACCCGCAAGCGTAGGAATACCCGGAATCATGCCGTAGAGGATGAGGGCGAGGATCACTACCGACGCGAGGAAAGCCAGGCAAGCGCCTTTCCAGGTAAACTCGTAGCGGCGTAAATAGTAGACCAGCACGTTGGCCGGGATGGTAAGGAGGTTGAGGAGGTGAACGCCGATACTGAGGCCCATCAGATAGGCGATGAGAATCAGCCAGCGGTCGGAACCTTCTTCATCGGCATACTCATCCCACTTGAGAATCGCCCAGAAAACCACCGCCGTGAAGAGCGACGACGACGCATACACTTCGCCTTCTACAGCCGAGAACCAGAAGGTGTCGGAGAAGGTGTAAGCGAGGGCGCCGACAGCACCTGCACCCAATACGCTAACTGCCTGAGCCAGCGTCATTTCCGCACCGGCAAGGAGCTTGCGGCCGAGGGCCGTGATCGTCCAGAAAAGGAAGAGGATGGTAAAGGCCGAAGCGAGGGCCGAAAGGGCTTCACGCACATGGCCACGTGAGCCGTATCCGATGCGAAAAGCGATGCGAAATGGCCCATAAGCATAAAGAAGGGAGCTCCGGGCGGGTGACCCACGTCGAGCTTCCAAGCGGAGGAGATGAACTCGCCGCAATCCCAGAAAGAAGCGGTGGGCTCAATCGTAAGGAGATACGTAGCGGCAGCAACGGCAAAAACCAGCCAACCGACCAGCGTATTCCAGAGTTTGAAGTTCTTCATTTTTGTATTGTTGTTTTGATTATTTTTTGCGAGTAAAATTCACGCCAAAAAGGCCATCAAAAAAACGAGTTTTCTGATGGTGCGAGCTATAAGCCGATGCAAAATTACTACTTTTTTTATAAAGTAGCAAATTTTGTGCAGAAAAAATGGGTTATTTCGATTTTTCGGCACTTTTATTTGGGAGAATCGGCTTTTTTTACTATCTTTGCACGCTTTTTACGTGCGTATGCGGGTCGCACGCCCGCTCCGCCGGCAACACCGGAACATCCACAACACATAAAAACAATGATATGAAAACTGAAAGAACCATCGCAGTAATCGGCCTCGGATACGTAGGCCTGCCGCTGGCCATCGAGTACGGAAAGAAGTACCGCGTGGTCGGCTTCGACGTGAACAAAGCCCGTGTAGACGAACTCATGCGCGGCGAAGACCACACCCTGGAAGCCGACCTGATCGGCATGAAGCAGGCAAGAGACCTCTACGAAGCAACCGGCAAGACCGGCCTCAGCTTCACCGCCGACGCGGAAGAACTCCGCGGGGTGAACACCTACATCGTAACCGTTCCCACCCCGATCGACTCGTTCAACAACCCCGATCTGACTCCGCTCATCAAGGCATCGGAGACTATCGGCAAGACTCTCTGCAAGGGCGATATCGTCATCTACGAATCGACCGTTTACCCCGGCTGCACCGAGGAAGACTGCGTACCCGTACTGGAGCGCTTCAGCGGCCTCAAGTTCAACGAAGATTTCTTCTGCGGCTATTCGCCCGAACGCATCAACCCGGGCGACAAAGTGAATACGCTCACGAAGATCAAGAAAATCACCTCGGGCAGTACTCCCGAAGTGGCCGATATCGTAGATGCGCTCTACAACTCCATCCTGGAGAACGGCACGCACAAAGCGCCCAACATGAAGGTGGCTGAAGCCGCAAAGGCCGTGGAGAACTCGCAGCGCGACGTGAACATCTCGTTCATGAACGAACTGGCGCTCATCTGCGACCGCGTAGGCATAGACACCAACGACGTGATCGAAGCAGCCGGCACGAAGTGGAACTTCCTCAAGTACCGTCCGGGCCTCGTAGGCGGCCACTGCATCTCGGTAGACCCCTACTATCTGGCGCACAAAGCCAAAGCGCTGGGCTACGACACGAAAGTGATCCTCTCGGGCCGCGCCGTGAACAACTCCATCGCGAAGTTCATCGCCGACAAGACCATCAAACTGATGATTCAGAAAGACCACAAGATCAAAGACTCCAACGTGCTGATCTTGGGCGTAACGTTCAAAGAGAACTGCCCCGACTGCCGCAACACGAAGGTGGTGGATATCGCTACGGAGCTGGAGGAATTCGGCTGCAAGGTGGACATCTACGACCCGTGGGCCTCGGCCGCAGTAGTGAAGCACGAATACGGCAAAGAGCTCTGCCCGGCCGTTGACCCCGAGAAGAACTACAGCGCCATCATCGCTTGCGTGAGCCACAACCAGTTCATGACCTT
>JAGHUE010000133.1 GCA_018064985.1 Candidatus Colicola faecequi
TCCATCAGCTGCATCTCACCCCGGCCACCGACCCGCTCACCCTGGCCGACGAGATCTTCACCGAGCTCTGCGAGGCCAAGAAATCGTTGGGCTGGTAAGCATCCATCCGCATCGAATCTGACAGACGGACAGTCTGACAGTTCGATTTCGGAAGGGTAGGCAATGCTTCTCTTATCCTTATATCTATATATAATATATTAATAATCAATAAGTTATATAGGTATGACCAACGCTTTTCGGAAAACCATACCCCTTTCGTTTTCTTATCTGTCAGACTGTCAGACCGTCAGACTCTTTGCATATCTATCTGATTTTCAAACTATTAACCATTTCTCTTGTTATGCAAAAACATCATCCAACCTACGACATCCTGGCCGAAACGGCCCCCTGTCCACCCAAAAACCTGCCGAGATTGCTCTCTTTAGCTGCGCAAAATGCGCCCGACCATATGAAACCCGCGATTTTAAATTCGGTCTTTCCTGCACTCGGAGCCCTCTTGCGCGGTGTCAGATTCCGCTATCCCGATGAACGATTAAAAAAATAAAAAAATGCACATTTCTGAAAAATTTTTCCGAAAATGCAGTAATCTCGTCAATAGAAGAAAGTCGCATGAAAGTGGCATGAAAGTGGGTTCGTGCTTAACCCTAATACTAACCCTAAAATCTAATTATCACTATGAGTAAAACCGTATGTCTTAACCCTGTCTGTACTTCCCTGAAGAAATCCCACGGCGACGCCCACAAAGAGGCCTAAAACAAAAGGCCCCGGCACATGCCGAGGCCTTTGTAGTCAGATATTTTTTTGCTGCGCCGGCATCATATCGTCGGCAAATGCATGCACAATCTTATTACGATTGTCGGTCGAGCGTCGTGTGGACTTAGAGTGGAAGTGGAGTGGACTTCCATAGGACTTGCATAAGGCATTTTTATGCACTATTTTATGATGCCTCTTCCTTGATTGGTTTGTACGTATGTCCGTTTAGTGGAAAAGGTGGAGGAATTCGCGCGGAACGGGCGTTTCGAAATGCACCTTCTCTTCCGTAACGGGGTGGATGAACTCCAGGATACGCGCATGGAGCGCCAGACGGTCGAGCGGCGACTCGCCATTGCCGTACTTGCGGTCGGAGAGCACAGGATGACCGATAGAGGAAAGATGCACGCGGATCTGGTTGGTGCGACCGGTATCGAGGTTGAGTTCCAGCAGCGTGAACTGCTTTTTGTCGGATTTCGCCTCTTCCGAACCGAGTTCCGCCGTGCGCTTCACTACTTTGTAGTGCGTGATGGCCATCTTGCCGCCATTGTCCACAGGCGAAGAGTATACCATCGTCGACTTGGGGTCTTCCGTAAACCAGGTGCGGATAGTGTCCGAGTTCTTTTCGATAAGGCCGTCAGCCACAGCCACGTACGTGCGCTTCGTCACAATCTGACGCCAGTAGGTGCGCATATATTCCTGCAGCTCCTGCGTCTTGGCAAAAACGAGCAGACCGGACGTCTCGCGGTCAAGGCGGTGAACGACATAAATGCCGTTGCGCTTGCTCTCACGGCGGACATAGTCGCGGAGAATGGAGAAAGCGGTAGTTTCCGTAGCACCCGGATGGGCAGCCACGGTAAGCAAGCCGCATTTCTTCTCTACAACGATCAGGTAATCGTCTTCATAAACGATCTGGAGCTTCGGATGAACGAGCGCGCTGTTGCCCCTGCCGGGCTGGATCTGCACCTCGTCGCCGGGGTTCACCTGTCGGTCGGCACGCGCCTCCACAGCACCGTTTACGTGAACGATTCTGCGCGAGAGCATGTTCTTTATACTGGTGCGGGTCATTCCGCCCATTTTCTGCTCCAGGAAATCGCCGAGCAGAGCGGCTTCGCGTACGCGAAGAGTAGTAGGTTGTTTTTTCATACAGAAAAAGAAAGCCCCGACCATGAGTCGAGGCTTTCTGCATTATTAGTGACGCTTACGATTGCCGTAGCGAGACATGAACTTATCAACGCGACCAGCGGTATCAACAAGCTTCGACTTACCGGTATAGAACGGGTGCGAAGTATTGGAGATTTCCAGCTTGAAGAGCGGATAGGTTTCGCCTTCGATTTCGATGGTGTCCTTCGTTGCAGCGGTAGATTTGCTGAAGAAGTAGTCACCATTAGACATATCTTTGAAAACTACAACGCGGTAGTTTTCGGGATGGATACCAGCTTTCATAATAATTTTTTGCTAGGATTTGAAGTTCGTAAAATGGTTAACTATTATTCAGCTACAACCTCGAAGTTGATAACTGCCTTAACATCGCGGTGGAGGCGAGCCTCAGCGGTGTAAGAACCGAGCTCCTTCGGAGCCTCTGCGATGGTGATGATCTTGCGGTCAACAGTTACACCTGCTGCCTCGAGAGCCTCAGCGAGCTGAGCGGTGGTAACGGTACCGAAGATAGCGCCGTTCTCGTTAGCCTTAGCAGCTACGGTTACTTTCATAGCACCGAGCTTCTCAGCGAGAGCCTGAGCGTCAGCAAGCATCTTAGCGAGCTTGTGTGCGCGCTGCTTCAGTTCTTCTGCGAGCATCTTGCGGGCAGACTCAGAAGCGATAACAGCCATCTTGTTAGGAATGAGGTAGTTGCGGCCATAGCCGTCGCGAACTTTTACGATTTCGTCTTTGTAGCCAAGATTCTTGACGTCTTGCTTAAGAATTACTTCCATTGTTCAATTCGTTTTAAAGGTGAATACTTGGTTAATTATTTCAAAAGATCGGTTACGTATGGGAGAAGAGCGAGGTGGCGTGCACGCTTTACTGCCTGAGCTACCTTACGCTGATACTTCAGAGAGGTACCGGTAATGCGACGGGGAAGGATCTTGCCCTGCTCGTTGAGGAACTTCTTGAGGAACTCAGGATCCTTGTAGTCGATGTACTTGATGCCGGATTTCTTAAAACGGCAATACTTTTTCTTCTTGTTATCCTGCTGCTGCGGAGTGAGATAACGGATTTCTTGATTTTCTGCTGCCATGATTTAAGCCTCCTCTACTTTAGCGGTTTTGTTAATACGTTTCTGTGCATACTCGAACGCATATTTATCGAGGCGGAAGGTAAGGAAACGAACTACCTTCTCATCACGACGGTAAGCAGTCTCGAGAGTTGCGACAACTGTAGGTTCTGCATCGAACTGAAGTACGGCATAGAATCCCGTTGTTTTGCCTTGGATAGGGTAAGCAAGCTTCTTCAAACCCCACTCCTCACGGTTAAGGATGGATGCACCATTCTTGGTGAGAAGATTCTCGAATTTGTCAACAGCTTCCTTCATCTGAGATTCAGACAAAACGGGAGTCAAAATGAAAGCTGTTTCGTAATGATTCAACATAAAATTTTGATTATTAATTAGTTATAAGTTAATATTATTCCATTCTGCGGTTTACTCCACAAAACGGACTGCAAAGGTACAACATTTTTTTGATTCCTACAAATTTTTTTGCGTTTTTCTGCTATTTTTCAGTAAGATTTGCATATTCCAAAAATTTGCACTACCTTTGCAAACTAATTATGCGCGCGCCCGCCGGCATGCGCCCAAACACATACGCACATCCTTAATTTCATTATATGATCTACAGAATCAATTTCATGAGCGAAGAAGCAGACAACTTCAAGCTCACCCTCGAAGCTTCTTCCGAAGCTACTTTCCTGGACCTTCACAAAGCTATCCTATCGGCCGTAGGTTACCCCGACGACCAGATGACCTCGTTCTTCATGTGCAACGCACAATGGGAAAAAGAGCAGGAAGTGACGCTCGTAGAGATGGGCGACACCTTCGACTACGACAACATGACCATGGAGGATACGCACCTCGACGAGCTCCTCTACGAGCAGAAACAGCGCCTGCTCTACGTGTTTGACCCCATGTTCGAGCGCAGCTTCTTCGGCAGCCTCGCCAAGATCGAGCCGGGCGACATGGATGGCGTCCGCCTTATCGAACTCAAGGGCAAAGCGCCCAAGCAGCTCCAAACCGAAGATCCGGCAGCAGCCATCGTAAGCTCGGGGCTCGACCTCGATGAGGATTTCTTCGGCAACGACACCTACGACGAGGGCGACATCGACATGGAAGGTTTCCAGGATCTCTCGTTCGAAGACGGATCAATGTTCTAAAGACACCCCTCCTGTCTTCGGCATCCTCCCCTCATAGAGTGGAAGAACCGGAACGGAAAATAAGATGAAGACGCTGCTGGTAATAGTTGGGCCCACGGGCGTAGGCAAGACCGAACTGAGCATCGGGCTGGCCCGCGAGTTCGGTTCGCCTATTCTCAATGCCGACAGCCGTCAGATCTATCGCGAGATACCCATCGGCACAGCCGCCCCCACAGCCGAGGAGCAGGCGCTGGTGAAGCACTACTTCGTGGGCACCCACAGCCTCAGCGAAGATTACAACGCAGGGCAATACGAGCGCGATGCGCTGGCCCTGCTCGACGAGCTCTTCCGCACGCACGATACCGTGGTCATGTCCGGTGGCTCTATGATGTATATCTCGGCCGTTTGCAAGGGGCTTGATGAGATGCCCGAAGTGCCGGCTGCCGTCCGTGAGAAATGGCAACAGGCGTATCGCGACAACGGCATCGAGTGGCTCGCGGAGCAGGTAAGACAGGCCGACCCTGTCTATTACGAGGAGGTCGACCGGCAGAATCCGCAGCGCCTCATCCACGCGCTGGAGGTAACGGAAGCCGGCGGCAGACCGTTCTCCACCTTCCGCACACACGGCAAGAAAGAGCGCCCGTTCCGCATTGTCAAGATCGGACTCACGCGCCCGCGCGAAGAGCTCTACGAGCGCATCAACCGCCGGGTAGACGAGATGATCCGTATGGGACTCCGAAGCGAAGCCGAAGCGACTCTGCCATTCCGCAGCAACAACAGTCTGCAGACCGTGGGTTACAAGGAGATGTTCAACCTCCTCGACGGCATCTGGACCGAAGAAGAGACCATCCGGATGATCAAGCAGAACAGCCGGCACTACGCCAAGCGGCAGCTCACCTGGTACAGAGCCGACGAATCGGTCCGCTGGATCGACTTGAGCCAAACGTCCACCGCAGAGGCCATCGCACAGGTGCGACAACTGACGGACACTCTCAACAACGAATAAATCAACCAAAGATAAATGAAAAAACAACTCATCATCATTGTAGGAATAATCGGGTTACTGTTCGCTTCCTGCGGCGACAAAGAGGTGGATTTCACCTATATGCCGAAGGAACCGCGTGCCGGACAGACGATCGTTTTCACCAACACCACCTCGGAAGGCGAGGAATGGAGCTGGAACTTCGGCGACGGCACCACATCCAGCAGCAAGAACCCCAGTAAGATTTTCAAGAAACCGGGACAATATGTAGTTGTGCTCAAGGTGGACGACAAGAACAGCCGCACCTGCACCCAAACCATCAACGTGCACGATACCGTGCCGGCTATCGGTGTGAGCGACAGCATCGTGGGCTACTATAAGCGCATCACCCTCAGCGCCGACATCTACAACCCCTACGGCCAGACGCTGAGCTACCGATGGGAACTCCCGTCGGATGTCCGCCTGCTCAGCGGCGACCTCGAGAGCCGGAATATAGACGTATGTTTCACCCGCGCCAATGCCGATATCAAAGTGAGCTGCCGGCTGACGCAAGGCACCACCGAATGGGCGCTCGACACCACTCTCCACATCGAAGACACTCCGGCTCCGGCTCTTTTCTACGCCACCGACAAGCAGCTCTTCCGCCAGCGCATCTATGAGTTCGGTCTGGAACAGCCGACCGCTCTCTCCGTTGCCGCAAAGCACACCACGGCTCCTTCTGCACTCGCAGTAAACGGCGACAAGCTCTATATCTTCAATGCCGACCGCACTACTGCCGGCACCCTCTCGGCTTACGACCTCGCGTCCGGCAGCACCACCACCCTCCTCACCAACGCCTCGGCCGGCGAGAAGCAGGGCTTCGAGCACGGTTTCGCTTCCGGCAACAAGCTCTATTGGACCACGGCTGACGGCATCTACAGCTGTGCCGCATCCGCTTCGGGCACGTTTGAGGCCGATGCCGCTACATACAAGCTGCTCTCGGCAACCGACCTCGGCCTCGCAGCCGGACAGACAGCCGGTGGTTTAGCCGCTTACAACGGCATGATGCTCTATGCCTATGCCGACGGCATCAGCCTCTTCGCACAAGACACGAAGACCAAATCGGGCAACATCCTTGCGGGCAACACCATCAACTGCTTCACCATCGACCCTATCGCCCAGAAGATTTACTTCACCACCACTGGCGGCCTCTACGTGAGCACCATCAGCGGTGATAACGTAGTGCTCATCGATGCAGAAGCCGACGGCAAAGCCGTTTGCGTAGCCCAGGACGACAACCTGCTCTTCTGGACCACGGTTGCCGGCATCAAGCGATTGCCGCTCATCCAGAGCAACAACAACACCTTCCAGACCGCTCCTGAAGTGGTCAATACGGCCGTTGCCTCTGCCCTCGCAGCCGACAACACCAAGCGATAAAAAACTTCCATCCTACCCTCTGACCGATTATCATATTCACTTCCGGGCAAGCCGGAAACCCACAAAATAAAACAAAACGAACCGATGTATATTTTCGAAACAAGCTGGGAAGTTTGCAACCGCGTAGGCGGTATCTATGCCGTTCTTTCCACCCGTGCCGCAGAGATGCAGCGCATGGCCAAAGACAAAGTGTTCTTCGTAGGTCCGGACCTCGAGGCCATCTTCGGGGCCGCTCCGTCGCCCTATTTCACCGAGGTGAAAAGCCTCCTGCCCGCCTGGCAGAAGCAGGCGCAGAAAGAGGGACTGAAAGTGCGCGTTGGCCGCTGGAACATCCCCGGTCGCCCGATTGCCGTACTGATTGACTTCCGCGACTATTATGCCGAGAAAGACAAGATTTATTTCCACGTATGGGAGCAGTTCGGCGTAAAATCGCACGCAGCCTACGGCGATTACGACGAGTCGAGCCTTTTCGGCTACTATGCCGGCCGCGTAATGGAAAGCATCTACCGCTGGCTCGATACGAAAGAAGAATGCGTGGCGCATTTCAACGAATGGCAGACGGCCTTCGGCCTCTTCTACATCCGTGAGCATGCCCCGAAGATCGGCACGCTCTTCACCACCCACGCTACCGGCATCGGTCGATCCATCGCCGGCAACGGCAAGCCGCTCTACGACTTCTTCGAAGGCTACAACGGCAACCAGATGGCCGAGGAGCTCAATATGACGAGCAAGCATTCGGCAGAGCGCGAGGCTGCACATGCGGCCGACTGCTTCACTACCGTGAGCGAGATCACGGCCAAAGAGTGCAAACAGCTGCTCGACAAGCCGGTGGATATCGTTACGCCCAACGGTTTCGAACCCGATTTTGTAGCCAAAGGCAAGGCTTTCGGCGAGAAGCGCGAAACCGCCCGCAAGGCACTCCGTCAGGTAGCGGAACGCGTATGCGGCTACAGCCTCCCGGAGGATGCCATGTATTGCTGCATCAGCGGACGCTTCGAATGGAAGAACAAAGGCATCGACGCTTATATGCACGCGCTCCGCGCATTGGCAGACCGTCAGCCCGAGCGCACGATCGTGGCTTACCTGATGATTCCGGGTTGGCACGCCGGTCCGAAGAATATCCTCGGTCAGGACGACCACCTCACCACGCACAGCCTCTGCGACTACCGCAACAACCCCGTTGTGCAGCAGGCTCAGCAGCTCGGCCTCTGGAACCGCCCCGACCAGCACGTGAAGATCATCTACGTGCCCTCCTATCTCAATGGCGACGACGGCATATTCAACATGCCTTACTACGATCTTCTGATCGGCATGGACGCTACCGTATTCCCGTCTTACTACGAGCCTTGGGGCTACACCCCGCTCGAATCGGCAGCATTCCATGTGCCGACCGTAACGACCAACCTCTCGGGCTTCGGCCAATGGGTGGAATCGCTCCAGGGTGAGAGCCATATCGAGAGCGGTGTGGAAGTAGTGGGCCGAACCGACTCCAACTGGCATGAAGTAATCACCCGCATTGCCGACGCCCTGCTCCGCTACAGCCGTCTCACGGCCGAAGAACAGGAGCAAGTACGCAAAAACGCATGGGCCATCTCCGAGAAAGCAGAGTGGAAGCACTTCTTCCCGATCTACAAAGAGGCCTATCAGATTGCGCTCAAGAAAGCCAACGCACGCAAATGAAACAAAAATGGGATATAGACCGCATCACGCGTGCTGTCATCGCCTTGGCGGTGGCGGCAGCGCTCTTTCTGCTCATCCGCAGGCTGAGCGGCGTATTGCTGCCGTTTCTGGTAAGCATGGTGATCGCCTACATCCTGAATCCGCTGGTGGATTTCCTGCAGCATAAGTGCCGTCTGAAGAACCGCATTCTCTCCGTAATCACGGCACTCGTGATCACAGCAGGAGTAATCGGAGGAGCCATTGCCGCACTGGCAACACCCATCACACGGCAAGTGCAGAGCGTTTCGGTAGAGATATCCGAATACGTACAGAACTTCAATCCGCACCGCTACCTTTCCCCGGAGATCAACGGTCAGCTCCGCGAACTGATGCAGAGCATCGACCTGAAGACGCTGCTCGAAAGCGGCGAACTCCAGGCGGCCGCCAAGAGTCTGCTGCCCCGCATGGGCGGATGGATAGGCAGCGGACTGAGTGCCATTGCCGGACTGGCTATCGTGTTCGTCTGTCTGCTTTACATCATTTTCCTGCTCATCGATTTCGAAAAGATAGAGAAAAACTGGCAACGCTTCATCCCCGGCAAATACCGAGAGAACGTGCTGATGCTGGTAGACGACCTGACGGCCAACATGAATGCCTATTTCCGCGGACAAGCACTGATAGCCGCCATCGTAGGTATCCTTTTCGCAATAGGATTCCAGATTATCAGTCTGCCGCTCGGCATCGTAATGGGAATCATCATCGGTATTCTCAACCTGATACCGTATATGCAGACGCTGGGTATTCCCGTATGCGTGCTGCTCGGCTTGCTGCAATCCTATGAAACAGGACGTCCGGTATGGGTAGTGATGCTCTGCATTGCGGCCGTTTTCATCATTGTACAGACGATTCAGGACATGGTGCTCACGCCGAAGATCATGGGCAACGTAACCGG
The DNA here is from genome assembly GCA_018064985.1 of Candidatus Colicola faecequi. GTDB lineage: Bacteria > Bacteroidota > Bacteroidia > Bacteroidales > Paludibacteraceae > Colicola > Colicola faecequi. The sequence continues at coordinate 9,108 of JAGHUE010000133.1, forward strand.
CATGGGGCCCGCCTGGATTCTGCTGGCGCTTTCCGTATGGGGCTCGCTGCTGGGCATTGTAGGCATGATCATCGCGCTTCCGATGACGAGCCTGCTCATATCTTACTACAAGCGCTTTGTACTAAAAGACAACTCCACAAGCGACGACACTGCAAACGGATACACAACAGAAACGACAACCATTAATACTAACAGCAATGAAAAAGATGCACCACAAACTGCTGAAAGCGCTGAATAGCCTGCTCGCAGCTCTCATCGCAACACTGGGAGTAACCTCCTGCAACTCGCAGAAAAAACTCAGTAAGGAGCCTGCCATCGAAGAGCCTACAGTAGAAGAACAGCCGCACATTATGGTCAAGTACGGCGTTCCCTTCCGCCGCGAAGAGACGATCCGCTGCATGTATGGAGTGCCGGCTCCGGCGCCCGTATCAGACATCGAGCAGAACACCGACACAGTAGAACTCAATGCTCCGGCCAGGACAATGAATGCCGGAGAGGAGGTTCAGCCTGCGAAGAACGAACGCAAAGACCCGCTCTTCCTGCTCAACGGCAAAGAGATTCCGGCCGAATCGGTAGGGCAACTCAATGCCGACAACATCGGCTCTATGATCGTGCTTACAGAAGAAGAAGCCATAAAGAAATATGGCGAAAGAGGACGGAATGGTGTAGTGGAAATCCGCAGCAAGAGCGGCAAATAACTTCTGCAGATTTGCAAAACTGCAAAACTGCAAAAGCGAGTCTCCCGACGGAGGCTCGCTTTTTTTGTGGACAGACGTGCTGCTCTTTTATGCGGATACGCTATTCCTTTCTATATTATGCCTGCGCTAACGCGCGCGCGAAGAAAAAAAGGATGCCACCCCCGCAAGGGGATGGCATCCGTATTGCATCAGCAAATGCTGATTAGAGCCAACGTACGTAAGCAAAGTCCATTCGGTGAGGCAGCAAGTCGTGCTTCGGATACATACGGAAGCCGAACTTGAGGTTGCCTGCATAGTCGAGCTGATACTCGGTCTCGAAGGTGAGCTTGGAGCCCTCGGTCTTTACGAGCGGAAGTTCCTTCACATCGTAGAGCTTATCGTTGTTGTGGGTAGAAGTGCGAACAGCTACGAGTTCTACACCGAGACCCTTATCGTTGAGATCCTTGGTGTCGAGCTCAACGTGGAGCTTGTACTTCTCACCTACCTTCGGAGCATTCAAGAGGCCTTCCGGAAGATCGAGCTTAACGCACTCGATAGCATCCCAGTGAGCCACGATGTTCTCCTTCCAGGCAGCGATTTCCTTAGCTACCTTGTAGTTGTCGGCAGCGAGGAGCGCATGACGCTTAGCTTCCTTGTTGTAGAAACGATCGAAGTAGTCGTCCATCATACGCTTGGTGGTATAGATCGGGGTGATCTTGGTGATGGAGTTCTTGATGGTCTGAACCCACTCCGGAGAATAGCCCTTGGAGTTGCGAGCGTAGTACATCGGGATAATCTCGTTCTCGAGCATCTGATAGATGGTAGCAGCATCGAGCTGATCCTGGTGAGCCTGGTTCTCGTAAGTACGCTTGTCGGTAAGCGCCCAACCTGCACCTTCACGATAACCTTCATACCACCAACCGTCGAGGACGGAGAAGTTGAGTACACCGTTCATCTGTGCCTTCTCGCCGGAAGTACCGGATGCCTCGAGCGGACGAGTCGGGGTGTTCAACCAGATATCCACACCGGAGATGAGTCGCTTAGCGAGGCTCATATCGTAGTTCTCAAGGAAGACGATCTTGCCGAGGAACTGCGGCATGCGGCTGATTTCGATGATGCGCTTGATGAGGCCCTGACCTGCGCCATCAGCGGGGTGAGCCTTACCGGTGAAGAGGAACTGTACCGGATAGTTGGGGTTGTTAACGAGCTTGTCAAGACGCTCGAGGTCGTTGAAGAGGAGGTGTGCACGCTTATAGGTAGCGAAACGACGACCGAAACCGATGATGAGGGTCTCCGGCTTCATGTTGTTCATAGCGCGAACGATACGTGCGGGATCACCCTGGTTCTTCATCCAAGTCTCATGGAACTGCTCCTTGATGTAGTCGATGAGCTTGATCTTGAGCGCCATACGGGTAGCCCAGATTTCATCGTCAGCGATATCGTTGTAAGGAGCCCACATGTCGAGGTTGGACTGATCGTTGTACCAACCCTTCTTGAGGTACTTGTTGTATACAGCCTTCCATTCGCTGGAAGCCCAGGTGGGGAGATGCACACCGTTGGTAACGTAGCCAACGTGGAGCTCTTCGGGGAAGTAGCCCGGCCAAACGGGAGAGAACATCTTCTGAGAAACCTTGCCGTGGAGGTAGGATACACCGTTAGCTTCCTGGCAGGTATTGAGCGCAAATACGGACATCGAGAACTTCTCGCCACCGTTGTCGGGGTTCTGACGGCCCATGCCGATGAACTGGTTCCAATCGATACCGAGCTTTGCGGGATATTCGCTCATATACTTGTAGAAGAGACCCTCTTCGAAGTAGTCGTGACCTGCGGGAACCGGAGTGTGGCAGGTGTAAAGGCCGCTTGCGCGAACAACCTCGAGCGCCTCATTGAAGCTGAGACCTTCTTCTACATAATCAACGAGGCGCTGGAGACCCATGAGGGCAGCGTGGCCTTCGTTGCAGTGGTAAACGTCTTTCTTGATACCGAGCTTCTTGAGAGCGAGGGTACCGCCGATACCGAGGAGGATTTCCTGCTTGATACGGTTTTCCCAATCGCCGCCGTAGAGCTGGTGGGTGATGGACTTATCCCAATCGGAGTTGAGCTCGTTGTCGGTATCGAGCAGGTAGAGCTTGATGCGGCCAACGCTTACCTCCCAGAGGTAGGAATAAACCACGCGACCCGGATAAGGCACTTCTACAACGAGGTTGGTGCCATCGGCATTCTTCACCTGCTTGAGCGGCAGATTGTTGAAGTTCTGGGCCTCGTAGTTGGCAATCTGCTGACCTTCCGGAGAGAGGGTCTGGGTAAAGTAGCCATAACGATAGAGGAAACCGATAGCGGTCATGTCGACATTGCAGTCGGAAGCTTCCTTGAGATAGTCACCGGCGAGGATGCCGAGACCACCTGAGTAGATCTTCAGAATGGAAGTCATACCGTACTCCATGGAGAAGTATGCGATAGAGGGCTTCTTCGGATCGCGCTTAGCGTCCATATATTTGCGGAACTCCTTGTAAACCTTGTCGAGTTTAGCCATGAACTCAGCGTCAGCACGGAGCTCCTGATACTTGTCGTAAGAGAGGGTGTTGAGAAGAACAACGGGGTTGGACTGAGCAGCATGCCAAGCGTCAGCATCAATGTGACGGAAAAGGTTCTTGGCATCGGTATTCCATACCCACCAGAGATTGTAGGCCAGTTCCTCGAGCTTCTTGAGCTCTTCGGGAAGATTAGCGTGAACATTGATGTCTTTCCACGCAGCCTGATTAACGTTACTTACTTTAATACGCATAGAAATATAAATTGATTGTGATTTTTATTTCATTATTCGGAGCGCTTGCGCATGAGAGCACCTGCGGGCACACTCGCGCAAAAAGCGACTGCAAAGGTAAACAAAAAAATCGGATTACGAAAATATTTCATGCACTTTCCGCTTGTTTTTTTTAATTCTGCCATGTAGTCATTGCAATTTGCAAAGTCGGAATTAGCAAAACGGGGTTGGATATTACAAAATCGTTACACTTTTTGCCTTTTTGACAAAAACTGACATTTCGGAAAAATTAGCACGATTTTTGCAGGATTTTCATCCAAAAGACAACGACTATGAAAAATAGAGATTTCAGAGCAATGCGACGCGAAGAAAAGCGTCGGAAATTCGAGCAGAAGCAGGCCGCGAGAGAACGCGACCGCATGCGCCTTGCCGAGGAACGCCAGCGCAAACAGGCACAGAAACGCGAGGAAGCCGCTGACAGACAGACAATGCCTGACACATTCGTGGGGCGGATGGAATACAGCCGCCGGGGCGGCATCGTTTTCATCGACTCCAAGTGGCTGAAAGACAGCGTAGTGATACCGCAGCCGCTGATGGGCGACGCACAAGAAGGGGATAAAGTGATTGTACGGATCACGAAGAAAGCGCGCGGCAACAAGATGGCCGAGGGCGAGATAGTGGACATTCTCGGTCCGGACGGCCAGAACGATACGGAAATGCACGCCATTCTGGCAGAATACGGCTTGCCTTATTCCTATCCGGAAGAAGTGGAGAAACTGGCAGACGAGATAGGGGCCGGCATCACACCGGAGGAAATCCGGAAAAGAAAGGACATGCGTGATGTCTTCACCTTTACGATCGACCCTCGCGATGCGAAGGATTTCGACGATGCGCTGTCATACAGAGAGATAGACGATGATACGGTAGAAGTAGGCGTACATATTGCCGATGTAACGCACTACGTGCGTCCGGGTTCGGAAATCGACCGAGAAGCCTATGACAGAGCCACTTCGGTTTACCTGGTTGACCGCACCATTCCGATGCTTCCGGAGCACCTGTCGAACGGCATCTGCAGCTTGCGTCCGGAAGAGGAAAAACTGACATTTTCGGTGGTTTTCCAGATGGACAAGGAAGCGCACGTGAAGTCATACGACATCTGCCGGACAGTGACCCGTTCGGACCGCCGATTGTGCTACGAAGAGGCGCAACAGATCATTGCATCCGAACAAAAAACGGAAGGCGGGAAAGTCGCATCGAAGTCGCATGAAAGTCGCTCCGACGAGGCGCTCGAAAAAGCACTCTTTGCACTCAATGCGTTGGCTAAAAAACTGCGTGCGAAACGCTTCGAAAAAGGCGCTATCGCATTTGACCGCGAGGAGGTGAAATTCGAGATTGACGAACAGGGCAAGCCGCTCAGCATTTATTTCCGCACATCGGAAGACGCCAACAAGCTCATCGAGGAGTTTATGCTGCTGGCCAACCGGACGGTAGCTGCTCATGTGGGCAAGTTGCTCCAGAAGCCGTTCGTCTACCGTATTCACGACCTGCCCGATCCGGATAAGTTGAAGGATTTCAGTCAGTTCATCCGCCGCTTCGGCTACAATCTGAAGACCGGAAGCACCCGCAAGGAAACGGTGTCGAAGAACATCAACAACCTGCTCTCAGAGGTGCAAGGCAAGGCTGAAGCCGGGCTGATAGAAACGATAGCCGTGAGAGCAATGGCCAAGGCCGTTTATTCGACCGACAACATCGGTCACTACGGCCTCGCATTCCCCTATTACACGCATTTCACCTCTCCTATCCGCCGCTATCCCGACATGATGGTTCACCGCCTGCTGGAGCGTTATCTGGCCGGCGGAAATGCCGTGTCGGAAGAGGAATATGAGACGCTGTGCAAGCATTGCTCGAGCCGCGAACAACTGGCGGCTGCGGCAGAGCGGGCAAGCGTGAAATACAAGCAGGTGGAGTTTATGCAAGAGCACATCGGGCAGGAGTACGATGGCGTGATTTCAGGCGTGACGGAATGGGGACTTTACGTGGAACTCAACGAGACGAAATGCGAGGGCATGATACCAATCCGTTCGCTTCTGCCGGAAGACTATTACGACTGTATCGACAAAGAATACTGCCTGCGCGGTCAGCGGACCGGCAAGGTGTATACGCTTGGCGATACGATTCGCGTACGGGTAGAAAGAGCCGACCTGAGCAAGAAACAGCTGGACTTTTCGCTTGTTTTGTGAGTAAAGAAACGGGGCTTTTTTGTTCAGGAACTAAATTAGGCGGCATTTTTATCAAAATATTGCAAATGAATTTGCATAATCCAAAAATTTGCACTAATTTTGCACGATTATGCGACGACTCATCCGCCACATGCTCCCGTTTTTGCTACTTCTGCTACTCCCGATGGCGGCAGGAGCGACGGTTGTTGTGCTCAAATCCGGACAACAGGTAAGAGGCGACATCCTCTTTCAAAACGAGCAGGTGATTGTGGTCAAGACTGCCAACGGCAGCCGCTTCCAATACCTGCAAAGCGATGTGCAGCAAGTGCTTGATGATGAGGAGGCAGCACCCGCAGCGGAGGAGAAGAAAGAGGCAGCGAAAGCGAAGAAGGTGGCAGTCGGGCTGCAGCTCGGAGGCGGCATGAGCGCGCTCACAGGCAGCGCAGTGGACGGCCGGCAGAATATGCTGGGCGGCAATGTGGAAGCAAACCTGGAAATCGGTACAGCTGATTTGCTCCAGCGCGGGATTTTCCTGGGAGGAGCAACCGGTTATCATTTGCGTTCGATAGGCGGTCATACCTGTTCCTTCATTCCGCTTCAAGTAAGGATGGAAGCCCCGCTCATGCAAGGCAAACATGCACCCTTGCTGGGCATTGGAGCCGGCTACGGCATCAGCGCCAGCAAGGGCATCAAGGGCGGATTTTACGCAGACATCAACTTCGGTTGGCGCTGTCAACTGAACGACAAACATGCCATGCTGCTGGCGCTCTACAGCAATATGCAGCAGGTTCGATTCAATACGCTGGATGAGGCAATCGGCAACTCTTCGTTTGCAAAAGAAAACGCCTCGGGAGCCATTTTCAGCCTGGGCATCAAATTCGGCATTTATCTCTAACTCAAACATATGGCAGTCAGACCGTCACATACCCGGAAGCCACGCGAGCCGCGCAAAAACCGCATCAGCATCATGCTCAACGACAGCGAGATGCATGCGCTCCAGCGCTATCTTGACCGCTACGGCGTACACAATCGCAGCCGCATGGTGCGTGAGGCGCTCATGCGTACGATTCTCGAGCAGTTTGACAAAGACAGTCCAACCCTATTCGACTAATGGAAAAACAACATCGCTATATCCTGCTGTGCATCATTGCCTTCCTTGCTTTTTCCCTGGTGGCAATCGTTTCGGCCGTTCTTTTCACGTATCATTCGATTGACAAAGAAACCCGCGAGATTCTCAATGGTTATACCGACGATCCAGCAACCGTTTGCCTTTTCGTAACCCAGAAAGAAGGTTCGCAGGCCACGGCCAGATTGTTTGTAAAACGCAACGGACGCTGGCATTTCGAGCGCAAGACCAAAGCGCATATCGGATTCAATGGCGTAGGCAAAGAGCGAGAAGGCGACAAACGCACGCCCCTCGGCGAGTTGCGCGTAACGGGCGCTTTCGGTATTCTGCCCGACCCCGGTACACAACTCAAGTACATAGAGGCACATCGCCAGCACTTCGCATGCGACTGCCCGGGAAGTCCGTATTACTACACCATTATCGACGTAGACACACTGTCGATCCAACACACTTGTGCCGGCGAGCATATCGTAGATGCCGCACCTTCTTACAACTATGGCCTGATGACCAGCTACAATGCCGAATGCATACCCGGCCTGGGCAGCAATATCTTCGTGCATTGCTTCGGCACCAAAGAATACACGGCCGGCTGCATCGCTGTAAGCGAACGCTTCATGCGCCATCTGGTTCAGATAGCAGACTCCAATACTATTATTTACATTAGATAACGGCCCTCCCGCACGAGGTCAAAATAAAAGCCGCCCGACTGGCATTTCAGTCGGGCGGCCTGTTTGTATACATATATCTTTACGGGAGAGTGATACCGGAGCCTATGGGGAAAGCACCGGAAGTAACAGGCAGATGGCCCTGCGGGCAAATACGGCCGAGAAGGATCCCGGCTGCGGCACGCTCGTTGGGTTTGGTATCCGCATAGCAGATAAGGAGGGCGTCGAAATCGGCCAGCCATGGATAATCACGGAGGGCATAGGGATTGCCGAAGAAGACGGAAGCAATCCGGCAATAAGGAATGAAGCAACCGTCTGCCGACTTCAGCTCGGGATGAGCAGCCGGAGCTTTCGGATCAAGGGCCGACTCCACGGCCATTTCTGCACCCGTCAGAATACCATTCTTGGCTGCTTTCTGCTGAGACGCGAAGGCGCAAAAAACCGCTTGATGAGCAGAATCCGGGACAAGCTCCGAATGCGGGCGATCGGCCGGGTCGTGGAATGCCAAAACAATCCGAGTATAGGAGCGGGCTATACGCATCAACTCCATACGAAGATCCTCCGCAGAAAGCGTGCGGGACAGCGGAATATAATCCATTTCTTCTGCATAGTTTTCCGCCAATTGGCCAAAACATACCGTGCTGCCGGAAGGCAGTACTCCGCTTCCGCCTCCGAAGCCGGATAGGCCCTCCACCTCGCCATAGAAACGGCGGAGCGGCTGATAGTCAGCTCCATATGCCACGTAGGCAATACGACAGCCATCTTTACCAAGGGGAAGGAACGAAGAATCGGTTTTGAGGAGAGTGAGCGAGCGGTCGGCTATCTGCTCGATGAGAAGAGAATCTTTGGGCGAACGCACGCGGGCCACCAAATCGGCAGAATCTTTATACGCGGCAGAAGGAAGCGCATTGGCAATTTCAGCAGTGGCACATCCCACGTGATCGGCAGATTGCGCAAGCGCATCAGTAAGAGACGGCCTTTCGAGCAGACCAGCTTTTGCCTTCATCATCAGCACTTTACGAAGCCGCTTATCCAAATCTTTCTTTGAATACACGCCGGCTTCAATGGCAGAAGTGATACGCTCTATTCCGGCTACTGCATCGCCGGGCATGAGGAGCATGTCTACTCCGGCAGCATAGGCCATCTCCATCACTTCGGCCGGTTCACGTCCTTCGGCTACGCCTTTCATCACGAGGGCATCGGTTACGACTACCCCTTTGAAGCCAAGTTCTTTTTTGAGAAGACCGCTCACGATGGGACGGCTGACAGAACTGACAGCCGTATCGAGGGCGGGAATGTGCAGATGGGCAAGCATCACCATAGAGACACCATCGTCGATCAGACGACGGAACGGATAGAGTTCGAGAGAATCAAGGCGACTGCGGCTGAAGGGTAAAGTAGGAAGCGCCTTGTGGGAATCTACATCCGTATCACCATGTCCGGGGAAATGCTTGGCACAAGCAAAAATACCGGCGTCCTGCATTCCGCGCATGTACGCGCTACCATATTGTGCCACGCGCTCGCGCGACTCTCCGAAGGAGCGGGTGTTGATCGCCACGTTGTCGGGGTTGTTGTTGACATCCACCACCGGAGCAAAATTGATATGGATGCCCGCCTCCCGGCATTGACGGCCGACAGCAAGGCCCATCTCGTAGACGAGCGAGTCATCGGGCAAGGCACCCAATTGCATCTGACGGGGGAAGAACGGAAACTCGGCAAAGCGCATGGAGGGGCCCCACTCGCCATCGATAGCTATCAGCATCGGCACACGGGCCATATGCTGAAGGCCGTTGAGATACTCGCGACAGCGGGTAAGGGAATCGTGCATGAGAATGAGACCGCCTATTCCCTCGTCGGCAACAAGCGAAGTGATACGCGCCTGATAAGCAGAATCTCCATAAGAAGTGGTGCTTACCATGGTGAGCTGCGCCACTTTCTGACGGGTGGAGAGCGTCTGCATCACAGAATCCACCTGCTGCTCACAACGCTTCTCTTCGGGCGATTTGGGCGAACAGCCGTAGAGGCAGAATCCCAGCAAACCGCAAAGAACGATGAGCGAAATAGGATGGCTGACAAAATTGACCAGCTTCGTCTTGGGAGCCCATTGCGGGATAAGAGTAAAGAGGAATACTATCGAGAAAAGAATCCACGACCAACCGTCGATGAAAGCTTCCGGCTTGATGAGCTTGACACATGCGTAAGCAATGAGAAGTATGACCGCCGCACGAATGAAAACCATGGTCCACTGATAGACAGGATTGCAGCTCCAGCGGTTTTTGATACGAACATACAAAGCGCTGATAATCATCATAATAATCAAGGATGGAAGAATGATGGAAGCCGTTGCCACCAGAGATCCGAGGATGGTGCCGGAAGCCGTATAGCCAACGTAAGTAGCAGCATTGATACCGATCGGTCCGGGGGTCATCTGCGAGATAGCCAGAATGTCGAGATACTCGGTAGCAGACATCCAGCCGTAGTGCTCCACTTCCGTCTGGATGAGCGAAACAATAGCCATACCTCCGCCGAAGCCGAGGATGCCGATCTTGAAGAACGAAAGGAAAAGCTGAAGGTAGATCATTCGGCACCTCCTTTCTGCCCGGCAAGCATCCGCTTGAGACCTTTGAAGAAACTGATACTGAGACGGATAACCGCAGCGGCAAGCAAGCCGACGACAGCAGGACGCATCCCTTTCATCACGGCTTCTACAGCCGGATAATGGCAGATATCACGGAAGACCATCGCAATCAGCAGGATGATGACAAAAGAAGGGAGAACCGCCCCGAGAACCGAGGCAACAAGACCACGCCAGCCTGCAATCCGGTAGCCTATGAAGATAGCGGAATTGACGGCAATCACACCGGGAGCCGCTTGCGCGAGAGCTATCATATTGAGGAACTCATCCTCGTCAATCCATTGCTTATTGTCGACGATCTCGCGCTGGATAAGCGGAATCATCGCATAGCCTCCACCGATGGTGAAAGCGCCTATACGGAAAAATGTGGAAAAAAGCGAAAAAGTTTTCATTCGTTCGTTAAAGGAGGAGGTTTTCGGGGAAGAAACGGGTTATTTCTCGGAAGGTATTTCGACTTTTTCAGCCGAGATATGAGATGTGTCAGGGTGATGCGGAACAGCCACCGTATGGGCCGCCACGACGGACGGATTCACCAAAGGTGAAGGAATGTAAGCAGGAGAATGAGCCGAGGAGTCGGGGGCTAGGTCGGCGGAGTCGGCCGGAAGCGTCTCCCGACGAGCAATCAGACGCTTGGAGGCATCAAATTCTCCATGCTGAATCTGGCGGTAGGTACGGAGAGTATTGTGTACGTAAGCCGTCGTTTCCCGGCCTTTGAAGAAGCCATAGCGAACAACAGAGTCGGTGTAATACTCCTCGTAGCGGAGCATTCCGATGTAGTATTCGACATCGTCCCAACGGTCGGGATTCGCGCCATACTTGCGAGCGAGAGCGCGGGCATCGAGAATGTGCGCCGGGCCGGCATTGTAAGATGCCAGCACAAACTTGGCCATTTCGACAGAATCTTTCACGCCCTTGAACTGATGCTGCAAACGGGTGATGTATTTGCAGCCGGCACGGATGTTGTCTTCAGGAAGGAAGAAGGTGGAGTCGTTGAGTCCGAATTTCTCTCCGGTAACAGGCATCAGCTGCATGAGACCACGAGCGCCACCCGGGCTGACAGTATTGGGATTGAAGCGGCTTTCATGATAAGCGACAGCGGCCAGGAGCTCCCAATCCCATCCTACGGATGGGGCGTAATGTTTGAAGTGCTCGATATACGGCACTTTGCTGGGATTCTTCTGAATATCCTCTGTGCGTTCTTCTTCCATCGCGAGTTCTTCCGCTTCATCGTAGCCCCGGATATAGCCTTCGCCGGCAGCCAAGCCGAGGAAGAGGAGGGCGATGAGGCAGGAGCGGAAGTAGGTGCGCTTCTGGAAGATGATGTGCTTATATGTCTGGGCAGCGTTCAAAAGGAATCAGTTTTCTTTGTGGGTAAGCTGGTGCTTGATGAATTTGACGAGCATGTTGATAGCGGCCGTATTGTGTCCGCCCTGCGGAACGATCACATCGGCATAACGCTTGCAAGGTTCGATGAACTGCTCGTGCATGGGTTTGAGAACACGTTCATAGCGGTCGAGCACAATGTCGGCCGTGCGGCCGCGCTCGACGATGTCGCGACGGATAACGCGGATGAGGCGATCGTCGGCATCCGCATCAACGAAGATGCGGAGATCCATCTGATTGCGGAGGCTGGGGTCGCAGAGCGAAAGGATACCTTCGATGATGACTACCTCTTTGGGCTCAATATGGATAGTGGCCTGCTGACGGGTACAGGAGATATAATCGTAGGTAGGCTGCTCGATAGCTTTGCCTTCGCGGAGCTGACAGATATGCTTTTCGAGGAGGTCCCATTCGAAAGCGTCGGGATGGTCGAAATTGATTTTGCGTCGCTCCTCGAGCGGAAGATGTGCAGCATCTTTGTAGTAGGAATCCTGAGGGATGACTACCACCTCGCCCTGAGGGAGTCGTTCCGTAAGCTTCTTGACCACCGTAGTTTTACCCGAGCCGGTGCCGCCCGCAATGCCGATAATGAACATACCTGAGAAAAAGAATAATAAACGCGGCAAAGGTACAAAAAAATAGTCGTATGCGCAAGCGCGGGCATATATAAACGCGAAAAAACTAGTTTTTCACGCGTACGCGACTTTTTTCTTGCATAAATAAGAAAATTGTGCTATCTTTGCATCCTAATTGGAGTAAAATGCCGAAATGGCAGCCGAAGTGCCGTTGGCAAGCTAATTGCACCATAAGAAAAAACATCAATTACGAATATTTTTAAAACAAAGAAACCAATATGGCAGAACCATCAGACAAGAAAATCGTAGAAACCATCGTAGACGGCATCCGCAACAAGAAAGGCCACAGAATCGTAACCGTTGACTTGACCAAACTTCCGGAGGCGCCGTGCTCTTACTTTGTGATCTGCGAAGGTCACTCGAGCACACAGGTATGCGCTATCGCAGACGAAGTGGAGGATTACGTACGCAAGGAACTTCGCGTAAAGCCGTTCATCGTAGACGGCGTAGAGAATGCGGAATGGGTTGCGATGGACTACGGACAGATTATCGTACATGTTTTCCAGCGCGAGGCTCGCGAGTTTTACGACATCGAGAACCTGTGGGAAGACGGCAAACTGAAGGAATATCCGGACGAAATGTAAGTTGTTCGGACAGCGCAGAAAGTCCACTCTACGTCTACTGTACGTCCACTCGTGGAACAATCGGAAAAAGCGTGGAACAATTCGAATGAAAGTCCCATCTACTTCCCATGAAAGTCCCATCGTGGAACAATCAAAAAAACGTGGAACATTGATGGAAGAGCGGGCATAATTCCCTAAACAAATAAAACTTCAAAATGAAACTGAATCAGAAAAAAAACGAACCTAACCGCCCCGGCGGTGACAAGAAGCCGAAACGGCCGAACCTGATGTGGGTTTACCTTGGCATTATCCTGATGCTGGGTGTGACCTACCTGATGAGCGGCGACCAGGGTTTCGCGACCGTAAGCGGGGAAACGAAAGAAATCACGTACACTAAACTGCAGGGTTATCTGGAGAACGATTGCGTGGAAAAAGTGGTCATTGTGGACAACAATACCGCCCGCGCGAAAGTGAAGAAAGAGCAGATGGCCGTGGTTTTCGGAGCAGATGCCGACAAGCGCAAAGAAGGCGTGATTGAAGTGCTGATTCCGAACGTATCGGACTTCAACGCGTATATGGAGCAGCTGAACAGCGAGCGTCAGGAAGCAGGCAAGCAGAAGGTGGACGTGAGCTTCGAGAAAGACAAGAACTACTGGACGCTCATTCTCGTGAATATCGTTCCGCTGCTGTTCTTCGTGCTGTTTATCGTATGGATGACCCGCGGCATGGGCGCAGGTGGCGCCGGCGGCGGCATTTTCAACGTGGGCAAAGCGAAGGCACAGGTGCTGGACAAAGACAACAAGAACAAGGTGACGTTTAAGGACGTGGCCGGTCTGGAAGGCGCGAAAGAAGAGATCGAGGAGATTGTAAGTTTCCTCAAGAACCCGCAGAAATACACGGAACTGGGCGGCAAGATACCTAAAGGCGCGTTGCTGGTAGGCCCTCCGGGCACGGGTAAGACGCTGCTGGCGAAAGCTGTAGCCGGCGAAGCCGACGTGCCGTTCTTCTCGATGTCGGGTTCGGAGTTCGTGGAGATGTTCGTGGGTGTAGGCGCGAGTCGCGTTCGCGATTTGTTCCGCCAAGCCAAGGAAAAGGCGCCGAGCATCATCTTCATCGACGAGATTGACGCTGTGGGCCGTGCCCGCGGCAAGAATATGGTAAGTGGCGGCAACGATGAGCGCGAATCAACTCTGAATCAGCTGCTTACAGAGATGGACGGCTTCGGCACGAACACGGGCGTGATCATCCTGGCAGCCACCAACCGCGCCGAGATTCTCGATCCGGCTCTCTTGCGTGCCGGCCGTTTCGACCGACAGATTCACGTGGAACTGCCGGATCTGAAGGAACGAATCGACATTTTCGGTGTGCATTTGCGTCCGCTCAAACTGGACGAGTCGGTTGACGTGAATTTCCTGGCCAAGCAGACTCCGGGCTTCTCGGGTGCAGACATCGCGAATGTGTGCAACGAGGCCGCGCTGATTGCTGCCCGCGGGGGCAAAAAGGCCGTTTCGAAAGACGATTTCATGGCGGCTGTGGACCGTATCGTAGGCGGTCTGGAGCGCAAGAACAAGATCCTGACGGACGAGGAGAAGCGCGCTATCGCTTACCACGAAGCAGGCCACGCAACAATCAGTTGGCTGCTTCAGTATGCGAATCCGCTGGTGAAAGTGACCATCGTGCCTCGCGGACGTGCATTGGGCGCAGCCTGGTATCTGCCGGAAGAGCGCCAACTCGTTACGCTCGAACATATGAACGACGAGATGTGTTCGCTTCTGGGCGGCCGAGCAGCCGAAGAACTTTTCCTCCAGCAGACCGGCACGGGTGCGCTCAACGACCTCGAACGCGCCAACAAACAGGCTTATGCGATGGTGGCTTATTACGGCATGAGCGAGAAGCTGAAGAACCTCTGCTTCTACGATTCTACCGGTCAGCAGAGCTATTTCGGCAAGCCGTTCTCGGAACATACGGCCCAACTCATCGACGAAGAAGTGCAGCGCATGCTGGCTGAACAGATGGCTCGCGCAAAGCAGATTCTCGAAGACAACAAAGAGGGTCACCACAAAATGGCCGAGTTGCTCATCGAGAAAGAAGTGATTACGGCAGAAGACGTGGAGGCCATTTTCGGTCCACGCCAGTGGAAGAGCCGCGGCGACGAGATGATAGAGGCCAATAAAAAAGAAGCCCCTGCCCCTCAGTCCCTTTCCCTTGAAGGGGCAAAGGAGGACGAAAATACTGAAGACAATAACGAAAACTCCTAAAAAATAATGAAGAAATTCTTTATGAGCATCGCCCTGCTGGCAGCAGCCATCTTGGGCGCACAGGCACAAGGATGGGAAAAAATCCCGGTAGATGAAAACGTACGCGTAGGTCATCTCGACAACGGCCTGACTTATTACATCCGCCACAACGAGCTGCCCAAACAGCGCGCTGAATTCCATATTGCACAGGCAGTAGGTGCCGTGCTGGAAGAAGACGACCAGAACGGTTTGGCTCACTTCCTGGAGCACATGTGCTTCAACGGCACGGAACATTTCCCGGGCAAGGGTATTATCAACTATTTCGAATCGGTAGGCGTGAACTTCGGCGGCAATATCAATGCATATACATCGATCGACAAAACCGTTTACCGCCTGTCGGAAGTGCCGACTTACCGCGAAGGCATCATTGACTCGGCGCTGCTGGTGATGCACGACTGGTCGTGTGCGGTTTCGCTCCTTCCGGAGGAAATCGACAACGAGCGCGGCGTAATCCGTGAGGAATGGCGCACGGGTGCAACGGCTGCCCGCCGCATGTACAAGGAATCCAACCGACTGATGTTCCCCGGAAGCCAGTATGCGAAGCGCGACGTGATCGGTGATACGGCCGTGATCAACAACTTCTCTTACGATGCCCTCCGCGCATACTACCACAAGTGGTACGGCCCTGACCTTCAGGCTATTATCGTAGTAGGCGATATCGACGTTGACCAGATCGAGGCAAAGATCAAAGCCCTTTGGGCTGATGTACCCGCCCGCAAAAACCGCGGCGAGCGCCCCTGGCATTCAGTAGCAGACAATGACGAGCCGATCGTAGCTATCGTACAGGATGCAGAAGCTCAGCAGAGCCGGATTCGCCTCATTTACAAGCACGATCAGCTTCCGAAGGAAGCAATGGGCACCAACGCACAATACATCATGAACCTCATGAACTCGCTCATTGTCAGCATGATGGATGAACGATTCCAGGAAGATGCAATGAAGGCAGACGCCAGCTTCCTGGGCGGCGGCACATATTACGGCGAACTCGTGAAACAGAAAGATGCATTCAACGGCATCGTTATCCCGAAAGAAGGTCAGGAACGTCATGCTTGGCATTATCTGCTCACCCAAATGGAGAAGATGCGTCGCTACGGATTCACCAGCGATGAGCTCGAGCGCGCCAAGACCGCAATGCTCGCCAGCTACGAAAAGTCGTACAACGAGCGCAGCGCCACCCGCAACATCTCTTACGTAAACGAATACATCGGCAATTTCCTCGAGGATGAGGTAATCCCGGGCATCGAATGGGAATACAACTTCGTAAAAACTGTTCTTCCGCAGCTCCCGGTAGGCGCCATCAATCAATATGCCGTACAGCTCGTTTCCGACAAGAATATCATCGTAAACATCCAGGCTCCGCTCAAAGAGACCGTAGACCTTCCGAGCGAAGAGCAAATCAAGAACGGCCTGGCAGGCATGGAACATCTTGACATAGAGCGTCCGGTGGAGAAGGAAATCATCACCACACTCGTGGAGAAAGAGCCGAAAGCCGGCAAGGTGAAGAAACAGAAGCAGAACAGCGTAATGGGTACGACCGAATGGACATTGAAGAACGGCGTGAAAGTGATTTTCAAGCCGACGCAGTTCAAGCAGGATGAGATCCTCATGGAAGGCTTCTCCAACGGCGGTCTCTCGCTCGTCAAGACCGAAGACCTCCCGTCGGCAACTCTCGCTACGGACATCATCGAATACAGCGGCCTCGGCCAGTTCAGCATTACCGACCTGCAGAAGGCCCTGACCGGTAAGGTCGTTTCGATCAGCCCGTCGATCAGTCAGTATTCCGAGAGCCTCAGCGGCTCCAGCAGCGTAAAGGATTTCGAGACGCTCCTGCAGCTCAACTACCTCTATTTCACCGCTCTGCGCAAAGATGACGAAGCTTATCAGACGCTCATGGGTATGCTCGACCAGCAGCTCCTCAACAAGGAGAAGAACCCGAAGGCCATCTGGTCGGACTCTGTCCGCATGATGACCGGCGACTATTCCGACCGCATCGTGATGATCAACAAGGAGACCATGGCCAAAGTCAACCAGGACAAGGCCATCAGCATCTTCAAGGAGCGCTTCCAGAATCCTCGAGACTTCGTGTACACCTTCACCGGCAACATCGATCCGACCGACCCGCAGACCAAGGCCCTCATCCAGAAGTGGCTTGGCGGCCTGAAGACCAAGCGCGGCAACGAAAGCTGGAAAGACAACGGCATCCGTGCTCCGAAGGGCGAGAAGAAGAACTATTTCACCCGCGACATGCAGATCAAGACGGCCAGCAACCGAATCCAGTTCTCTTCTTACGACATCCCGTATACCCTTGAGAACGAGCTCAATATGGAGATGATCGGCCGCATTCTGTCTACCCGTTACCTCGAATCTATCCGCGAACGCGAAGGCGGTTCGTACGGCGTAGGTTGCGGCGGCTGGATGGGCAAGAAGCCTGTGGAAAGCGCAACGCTCGTCATGCAGTTTGACACCGATCCGGAGAAGCAGGCTCGCCTCATCCAGATTATCTACGATGAAGTGAACGAGATCATTGCCAACGGTCCGCTCGCATCCGACCTCCAGAAGGAGAAAGAATCGATGCTGAAGGACTTCAAGGAAGACGTGGAGAAGAACAGCTGGTGGCACAGCGAGGCGCTGCCCAACTACTACCGCCTCGGCATCGATCTGCTCAACAACTACGAAGCTGCCGTCAACGCCATCACGGCTGAAAGCGTGCAGAAACTCCTCAAGAAACTCGTAGAGAGTGGCAACGTCTTCGAAGTAGTAATGCTTCCGGAATAAGGATTTTTTCAAGTCGCATCCGGAGGGACCTTCATACTACTTCCATGCGACTTTTCAACAACCAAAAATGAAATCATGACCAAGCGAACATTCGCCCTTATTACACTGCTGCTTTGCCTGTTGGGCTCACTCCGGGCTCAAGAGGCGAAGCAGCACAGCATCCATCATTACTCATCGGTTGACGGGCTCAGCCAGAACACAGTAATGGCTATCCTGCAAGATGCCGACGGCTTTATGTGGTTCGGCACGTGGGACGGACTCAACCGCTTTGACGGACATGATTTCAAGACCTACAAGCCGGCTGTTTCGGGCAGTCATATCGCCCAGAACCGTGTGGATTATCTCTATGAAGACAGTCTGCATTTTATCTGGATCAACACGTACGACGGTGCTTTTTACCGCCTCAACAAACACACCGACAACATCCTCGCCACCGATATCCGCGAGGTACGGTTCGACCGCCGCCAGGCCGACCAGCCTAAGATTCTCGAGCAGCGCAAGGGCGTCATTTGGCTCGCCGGTGACAAGCAGTTGCTCCGTGTTCTGGAGCGCACAGGGCAATACTCCGACGACACGGACCGCCGCTCTTACACCCTTGATGGCGGAATCAACTGCCTGATAGCCGACGATGAAGAATGCGTGTGGGCAGGCACGGAGGCAGGCCTTACCCGCATCGGGGATACCGGACAAAAGACTTTCAAACCGGGTGTCAGCAACGAAGAGAACCGCATCACTACAGCCGTCCGCCAAGGCGGCAATATATGGTTCGGCACCGAGAGCGGTGTGATATGGCGCTGCAATGCCGAAAAGGAGCAGTTCGAGCGCGCCAGACTCAATCTGCACAGCGCCATTCATTGCATCACTCCCGTGCAAGATCGCTTTCTGGCCATTTGTACGGAAGACAACGGATTCGTGCTTTACGACATCCGCACCGGCCTCAGTTTCCGCTATTCCACGGGCACCTGCAAGGAGCTCCACAGTAACCGTTTTCTCACCGCTTATGTGGACAAGCTGGGGCACATCTGGCTCATCAACGAAGAGCCGGGCGTAGTTCATTACATTCCCCGAACCGAGCACCTCGAACGTCTGCTCAGCCCGGTGGACAGCCGCTACAAGAATCTGCAGGACTACAACCGCCTTTTCCTGGAGGACCGGGCCGGCAACCTGTGGGTGAACGCTTACGGTGGCGGCTTCGCGCGCTATAACCGCGAAGAGAACCGGCTCGAGACTCCTTACAGCGGCATTTCCAACATCGTCCACACAGCTTATCTCGACAACCGCTCCAACCTCTGGGTCGGCTCATTCGACTACGGCGTGGATTGTATCTCGGAGAAAGAGCAGAATTTCCGCATGTACGACCTCCACAAAGAGGGCGACGAAGCCGCAGAAGTGCGTGCCATTATCCAGCTCCGTTCGGGCAACGTGCTCGCAGCCTCGAAAGAAGGCGTTGTCCGCCGCTACTCTTCCGAAGGCAAACTTCTGGAGAAGCAGAACTGCGGAAGACGCGTTTACACCATGCTCGAAGAAGCCAACGGCAACGTGCTCTACGGAACAAAAGGCAACGGCATCTTTACCCTCGACGGCAAGCGCATCGAAGAGATCCGACACACCGATGATCCGTATTCTCTCCTTTCCGACAACATCTACGACCTCGCTTTCGGGGTTGACTCCAGCCTCTACGTAGCCACCTACGGCGGAGGTGTGAACATCTGCCGCAACGGCCGCTTCATCCATCAGGGCAACGATTGGAAGAATTATCCCGACTTCGGGCTCCGGGTTCGACAGCTCTGCTTTGTCAACGACACCATTCTCTGGGCCGCCACCACCAACGGCCTCCTGCGCATCAACACCCGCACTCTGCAGACGCAGGAAACGCCCTATTTCGACGTTCGGGCCCTTTGCAAGACACCCGACGGTCACATGTGGATCGGCAGTTTCGGCGGCGGACTTATCGAAGTGTTCGACCCGCAACTTTCCGACGTGCTCTCGCCGGCCAACACCCGCTTCTATACCACGGATCAGGGCCTCGGCTCGGATATCGTCCTCTCCATTGTGGGCGATGACAACGGAATGGTCTGGGTGATTGATGAGAACTCCATAAGTTACCTCGACTGCGAATCGCACCATTTCCAGCACTACGATGCGCTCCATGCCGAAGACAAAGCGCTTTTCGGTGAAGCCAAGGGAAGCTTGATTCTGAACGGCAGCCTCGTTTTCGGATGCAGCAACGGCTTCTGCGCATTCTCCACCGACCGTGTCTTCGAGCAGGCCGACGGACCGGACATCCGCTTCACCGGATTCCTCGTGATGAACCAGCCCGCAGAGATAGGCGGTCCAATCAAAGACAATATCTGCTACTGCCCGGAGATCCGCCTGAAGCACTCCGAATCGGTTTTCACCATCGAATATGCCGCCATCGACTACGCGGCTCCCGAGCGCATTCTTTACGCGTACCGCCTGGAGGGGATAGACAAGGGATGGAACTACGTGCAGCATGAGCGACGAGTGACGTACAGCAAGCTGCCGGCCGGCGATTACACGTTCCACGTGCGCTCCACCAATGCGAACGGCATCTGGTGCGACAATGAGCAGACCATCAAGATCCACGTGGCACCCTCGTTCTGGGCGACCCCTTGGGCCTTTATGATTTATTTCCTCGTTCTGCTCATCATCATCTATTCCGCCTATTCGAGCATCTCAACAGCCAGCGCCCTCCGTCAGGAGATGGAAGTAGAACAGAAAGTGACGGACATCAAGCTGCGCTTCTTCACGAATATCAGCCACGAGCTGCGCACCCCGCTCACGCTCATTACCGGTCCGGTAGAGACCGTTCTGCGCTCGGGAGAGATTTCTCCCAACGTGCGCACCCAACTCGAGATTGTGCAGAGCAATGCCGGCCGCATGCTCCGACTCATCAACTCGATTCTCGATTTCCGCAAGATACAGAACAACCAGATGCAGCTCCGTATCCAGCATGCCGATGTAGCTTCGCTCGCAGAGCTGACCTTCGGCAACTTCCGCAAAGAGGCAGTAGACAAACATATCGAGTTCCGCTTCGAAAACGAGATGACGGACCGCATGGCCTGGGTGGACAAAGAGAAGCTCGACACCATCATTTACAACCTCCTTTCGAACGCGTTCAAATTTACCCCTGCCGGCAAGAGCATCACGCTCCGCACCAAAGAGACGCCCGACTACATCATCATCGAGGTGAGCGATACGGGCATCGGTATACCGCAGGAGAAGCGCTCCGTGCTTTTCCAGCGTTTCGCGAGCCACAACGAGATCAACGCATCGGAAGAGAAGACGGGTACGGGCATCGGCCTCAACCTCGTAAAGGAGATGGTAGACCTGCAGAAAGGCTACATCGAAGTGATTTCCGAAGTAGGCCAAGGTACAACTTTCAGCGTACAACTGCTTCGCGACAAAGAGCACTTCGGACCGGATGCCATCACTATCGTGGATGATCGTCAGGCCGCAGAAGCCGAGCCGCAGGAAGAGACGGAAGCGCCCGTACAGGAGGAGATGTCGGAAAAGAAGAACCTGCTGGCTGTGGATGACAACACGGACATGCGCACTTTCCTCCACAGCATTCTGGCCGACGATTACAACATCTTCACGGCAGGCGACGGACAGGAAGCATTCGCCATCGCCAAACAGCATGACTTCGACCTGATCATTACCGACCTGATGATGCCGAACGTAGACGGTCTGGAGCTCACGGAGATGCTCAAAAGCGACATGAGTACGTCGCATGTGCCCGTGATTCTCCTCACGGCCAAATCGGCCATCGAATCGCGCCTGCAGGCCCTGGAATATGGCGCTGACGACTACATCACCAAGCCATTCTCGCCCGAGTATCTGCTCGCCCGCATCGACAATATCATCCGCCAACGCGAACGCCTTCAGGCCACTTACCGCACTGCGCTGATGAAACCCGAAGAGCCTGCCGCTCCGGAGGAACCGAAGCAACTCTCGCCCAACGAGATTTTCCTCCAGAAGCTCTATCAGTTCATGGTGGACAACATGGACAACAACGAGCTCTCGGTAGACGACCTGGTAAAAGAGATGGCGCTCGGCCGCACGGTATTCTTCAACAAACTGAAGGGTCTGACCGGTCTGTCGCCCGTGGAATACATCCGCGATATCCGAATCAAACATGCCGCCCAGCTGCTGCTCGACGGCCAGTACAACATCACCGAGGTGACCTACATGGTAGGCATGAACGACTCCCGCTATTTCGCCAAGTGCTTCAAGCAGGCCTATGGCCTCACCCCGACCGAATATATCCGCCAACATGCAAAGCAATAGTCGCATCAAAGTCGCATCAAAGTCGCTTCTGCTCATCTGCCTCGTGCTCATGGGTTGCCATCGCGTAAAGCCGCAGGCTCCGGCCAACCAACAGACGGCCGACGAGCTCACCGATGAAGCTCAGATGATCAATCTCCGTCTGGCCGATGCGGCCGATCAGGCCATCACCGAATGGGTAAGCCGGGCCGACACGGCCTTCGTTCATGAAGACTACGGCTACTGGTTTACCATCCGCCACGGTCAACCGGCCGACACCATCCATGAGCAGGACCGCGTAGAGATTTTCTACAGAACCACCACCCTCTCGGGCGAACTCATAGAGGACGTGCAGCAGGAGCTGACCGTAGGCAAACGCGAATCGCTGTGGGCCATCGACCATGTACTCCCGCTCATGGCAGAAACCGACCGGGCCATCATCGCCAGCCCCTACTACACGGCCTACGGGCGGGACGGCAATGAGCGAGTGGAACCCCTCACCAACTGCATCATCGAAATCAACTCCGTAAGGATCATCCGTTAAACAGAAATATATATCATCAAAATGAAACGCATAGTTCTCTTTATCTTCAGCGCCGCAGCTCTCGTGATGCTGGGCAGCTGCAACCGCTCCGCCACGTCGTACGCCAACCAGCTCAAGGCGGAGAAGAAGCTCATCGAGCAGTACATCAAGCACAACAACATCGTGATAATCCACGAGGAGCCGGCCTACGACGAATGGAAGGAAAACGAATATCTCGAGCTGGCCGACTACTGCTATTTTCATCTGACGCAGCAAGGCGACACCACCACAGATGCCATCACGGCCAACGACAACCTCAATGTGCGCTACCGCCAGTACACGCTGGTAGAGAATGCCGACACGCTGTCGTATTGGAACACCAACGAGGCCCCGTATCCGATGGAATATACGCTCGCGACCGTCTATCGCGCCTGCGAGGGTTGGTATTACGCGCTGCTCCGCATGAAGTATACCGGCGCAGAGGGCAAGCTTATCTGCCCGAGCAAACTCGGTCCGAGCAGCAAAGACGTGATCCCTTACGGCTACGACCTGAAGCTCCAGGTTCGCCGCTTTTAATCAGCTAATCCCCGACAAATACCTGCATAATTTCAATCTAAAAATCTTATTGTTATGTCACTTGTCAAATCTATTTCCGGCATTCGCGGCACCATCGGCGGTCGCGTAGGCGACGGCCTCAACCCCGTCGACATCGTGCGTTTCACCGCAGCTTATGCCACCCAACGCCGCCGCATGCTTCCGGAAAACAACGTAATCGTAGTGGGCCGCGACGCCCGTATCTCCGGAGAGATGGTAGATCTGCTCGTAACCGGTACGCTTATCGGTATGGGCTATGATGTAGTCAACATCGGTATGGCCTCCACTCCGACAACCGAACTTGCCGTAATCGGCGAGAAGGCAGCCGGTGGCATCATCCTTACCGCTTCGCACAACCCGAAGCAGTGGAATGCGCTCAAGCTCCTCAATCAGCGCGGCATGTTCCTCACTGATGCGGAAGGCAAGGAAGTGCTCGCTATCGCAGAGCGCGAAGACTTCACTTTCGCCGGCGTAGATGAACTCGGCCACGTAAGCGAGAAAGACTATCTGCCGTATCATATCGACAACGTGCTCGGTCTGAAGCTCGTGGACAAAGCCGCTATCGAAGCCGCCAATTTCACCGTGGCAATCGACTGCGTGAACTCGATCGGCGGTGTAGCCATCCCGGCTATCCTGCGCGCTCTCGGCGTAAAGAACATCATCGAACTCAACTGCACTCCCAACGGCCATTTCCCGCACAACCCCGAACCGCTTCCGGAGAACCTCACGGAGATAGCCGGTGTGCTGAAAGAAGGCAAGGCTGATGTAGGTTTCGTGGTGGATCCGGACGTAGACCGATTGGCACTGGTATGCGAAAACGGCGAGATGTTCGTAGAAGAATACACGCTGGTGGCCGTAGCAGACTACGTATTGAGCCACACTCCGGGCTGCACCGTAAGCAACCTGTCGTCGAGCCGCGCCCTGAAGGACGTGACCGAAGCTCACGGCTGCACGTACAGTTCGTCGAAGGTAGGCGAAGTAAACGTAACGACCGAGATGGAGCGCGTAGGCGCTGTGATCGGCGGCGAAGGCAACGGCGGCGTCATCTATCCGGAATCGCACTACGGCCGCGACGCATTGGTAGGCATCGCCCTCTTCCTCTCTCACCTGGCACACAAGAAATGCAAGGTGTCGGAACTGCGCGCTACCTATCCGCCTTACTTCATCTCGAAGAACAAGATCGAGCTCACTCCGGAGCTTGACGTCGACGCTATCCTTACCGCAATAAAGGGCATCTACAAGATGTATGATATCGACGACCGCGACGGCGTGAAGATCAATTTCCCGCAGGGATGGGTATTGCTCCGCAAGTCGAATACGGAACCGATTATCCGCGTTTACTCAGAAGCTCCCACGATGGAGCAGGCAGAGAAGTTCGCCCAGGCTATCATTGCTGAAATCAAGCGCTTGAGCGGCAAATAACAACACAGCGCCCGGCCCCTCCGGGGACCGGGCACACTACTGACAATGATGCATATTCTCATTTCGAACGACGACGGCTGGGGCGCCAAAGGCATCCTGACGCTGGTGAAGGTGATGCGCCAATACGGCGAGGTGACCGTAGTAGCACCGAGCGGTCCGCAAAGCGGCCAGAGCAATGCGATGACGGTAGGCGAGCCCGTAAGCTTGGACCTCGTAAGCGAGGCACCCGGGCTGAGGATCTATACCTGCTCGGGCACTCCCACCGACTGCGTCAAACTGGCCTTCCACCAGCTCTTCACAGACCGTATGCCCGACCTTGTGTGCTCCGGCATCAACCACGGCGACAACGGCACCATCAACGTGCTTTACAGCGGCACGATGGGCGCAACGTTCGAGGGAACGGTGCACGGCATTCCGTCGATAGGCTGGTCGATCTGCAACCACGATCCCGATGCCGATTTCTCGGAGATGGAGCGCTGGATGCCCGAACTCATGCGTCTTATTCTGGCAGAGCCTTACGCTTTCGGCCGTTGCTGGAACGTGAATGCACCGGCCGGCCGGATCAAAGGCATCCGGTTCACCCGCCACTGCCGCGGCTATTGGGCCAAGGAATGGAAGATGGTGGAAGAGAAGCCCGGGCATATGCTTTTCACCCTCGCCGGCGACTACGTCAATCTGGAACCGGAAGCGGAAGATACCGACCAATGGGCCTGCGCCAACGGCTATATTTCCGTATGCCCGGACAGCATCGACATGACCGATTATACCGTACTCAAGCACCTACAGGAACATGCGTGAATTTCTCGACCGGATTGACCGTTATTCCATCGGCATCCTCATCGGCCTTATTCTCCCCGCCCTCTTCGGCTATGCCTACATCCAGACGTTTCACCTCTGGGGGGCACTCCGCGCCTTCGATTTCCACGCAGGCTCCATGCTCAGCAAGATGCTGCTCGTTTCGGTTTTTCCCGACATGGCATTCCTCTTCGTGTTTTACGAACTGGACACGTGGAAACTCTCCAAGGGCGTGCTGATAGGCTCATTCCCATATATCCTTGCAGCTATTGCAACAACCCTTTAAGACATGCATTATTTCCTCCTGGCCGGCGAAGCGTCCGGCGACATACACGCGGCCGCGCTGGTGCGCCAGCTCAGGCAAGCCGACCCGGAAGCCCGATTCGCGGGCCTCGGCGGCGATGCCATGCGTGAGGAGGGAGTGGTCCTCTATCAGGACTACCGCAAGATGGCATACATGGCCGTGGTGGCCGTGCTGACACACATAGGCGACATCCGCCGCAATTTCCGCATCGCCAGAGAAGCACTCCTGAAGGAGCAACCCGATGCGCTCATTCTGATAGACTATCCGTCGTTTAATCTGCGTATGGCCGCTTTCTGCCGGAAGCATCTTCCCCATACGAAGATTTTCTACTATATACCGCCCAAGGCGTGGGCATGGAAGAGACGCCGCGTACACAAGATCGCACGGTTGTGCGACGAGGTGCTGGGCATCTTTCCGTTCGAGCCGGCTTTTTATGCGCAATACGGCTACCGCTGCACCTATGCGGGCAATCCGACCGCAACGGCTCTGCGGCCTCTCAGCGAAGGGGCGCAACCCGCAAGAGAGCACCTCATAGCAATCCTTCCCGGTTCGCGCCGCTCCGAGATATCCAATTGCCTGCCGAAGATGATTGCCGCCGCGGAAGAAGCGCTTAAGCGGACACAACAGCAGGCAGAGATTGTGGTGGCAGGTGCTCCGGGTATAGAGGAAGAATTTTACGCGCCTTATGCGCGGAAATATAAGGTGCGCTTCGGCGCAGCACACGAGCTGCTGCTTCATGCACAGGCAGCCGTGGTGAACAGCGGAACGGCCACGCTGGAAGCCGCGTTGCTTCGTTGCCCGCAAGTGCCGGTTTACCATCTGACCTGCGGCTGGATAGCCCACCTGCGACCGGTGCTTTTCCCGAGCCCCTATTTCACGCTGCCGAACATTATCCTGCAGCGCGAGGCAGTAAGGGAGAAAATCGCGTACAGGTTCACCGTGGAAGAAGTGGCCGGCGAGCTGACGCGTCTTCTGAGCGACGAGACCTACCGCCAAGCGCAACTCAGCGACTACGAGGCCATCCGCACCAAATTAGGCACCGGCGACGCTCCGGCCACCGCCTCGGCCATTATCACGAAATCACTCAAGTAAACAATCAGCCGCACATGCGGCCCATATATGACACTCTTATTTTTATTTCTCTTTTCCGCGATTGCGGTTTCGTTTTTATGCTCCATCCTGGAGTCTGTATTGATGTCCACCACGCTGTCGTTCCTCCAGATGAAAGAGGACGAAGGCGATAAGTGGGCGCCCCTGTTGCGCGAATACAAGCAGGACACCGACCGACCTCTGGCCGCTATCCTCTCGCTCAACACGATAGCCAACACCATCGGCGCAGCCGGTGTAGGCCAACAGGCCACGCTCGTTTTCGGCAGCCGCTGGTTCGGACTGGTGTCAGCCGTGACGACCATCATGATTCTGGTGTTTGCCGAGATTGTACCGAAGACCATCGGCACCACCCGCTGGCGCAGCCTCACCCGCTTCACGGCCCGTACGCTCCGCTTCCTGATAGTAGTGCTGTTCCCGATAGTATGGTGCGTGGAGAAGCTAACCGCACTCGTGAGCCCGGCAGAGGATGATGAGGCAACCATCTCGCGCGAAGAAGTGAGCGCCATGGCCAATGTAGGCGAAGAAGAGGGCGTATTCGACGAAGACGAGAACAAGATCATCCAGAACATCATCCGCTTGGACGACATCAAGGCATACGAGATCATGACTCCGCGCGTGGTGGCCGCAACGGCTCCGGAGTTTATGACCCTGGCCGAATTTTACAAGGTGGACAAATACGACCATTTCTCGCGCATCCCCGTATATGGCGATTCGCCCGATTTCATCACGGGCTATATCTTGCGTTCGGACGCGCTGGAGCTGCTGGCAGAGGATAAGTTCAACGTTCGACTGAAAGAGATCCGTCGCCCGCTGCCGGAGTTTAACGAGGAGACGTCCATCCCGGATATCTGGGACCAGCTCATCCAGCATAAGGAGCAGATTTCGATAGTGATTGACGACTACGGCGCATTCCAGGGTATCATCTCGCTGGAGGACGTGATCGAGACCGTATTCGGTTTGGAAATCACGGATGAGAACGACCAGTTTACCGACATGCAGCAGTATGCACGCGAGCGCTGGCAGCAGCGTCAGAAGCGCTTCAAGAAGATCGCAGCCCCCAATCCTCAATCCCTTTCTCCGGAAGGAACAAAGGAGAAATAAAGACGAGATATGAAAAAAATCTTCCTTTTAGTATTATGCTTTGCAGCCCTGCCGATGTGGGGCAAGAAGCCGCAGAAGCAACCCAAGGCTCCGGAACCCACCGCATTTGACCTGCTGCAGGCCGCATGGGCAGAGGCAACCGGCGACACGGCCACCTTGGTGCTGGAACCGGCGAAAGATACCGACCCCGGACAGACCATCACGTCCGAACAGATGACTCCGGGCGGAGCGCACGTGCTGGAGCGCGTACAGGGACAAGTGAACAACGTGGAGATTATCTCCGGCACAGGCGTAAACGACGAAGCCATCATCCGCTTCCGCCAGGCTCCGTCCATTCTCTCGGGCTCGGCACCTCCACTCTACGTGATAGACGGCGTAACGGGGGCAGACCCGCACAGCATCTCGGAACAGGACATTGAGTCAGTAACGATCCTCAAGGATGCAGAAGCCATTGCCCAATACGGCATGCGTGGCTCCTGCGGCGTGGTGATAGTGAAGACCCGCAAAGGCAATTAATTGCGCATAAACAACCCATGAAACACTTTTTTACGATTCTTTTTATCGCTTTGCTGGCGGCATCGTGCCACGAGGAGCAGCAGCCTATTGTGGTACATCTGTGGCCCGAAGGAGCTCCCTCCGACAACGGCTATACGCAGGAGGAAGGCGATGAGCGCCACTGCTGGGGCGTATTTGATCCCACGCTCACGGTTTATCTCCCTGAGCAGCCGAGCGGACAGGCCATTCTTTGCTGCCCCGGAGGCGGCTACGTGGACGTATGGTACGGCACGGAAGGCAATAACTACGGCGAGTGGATGACCGGGCAGGGCATCACGCTCTGCGTGCTCAAATACCGCTTGCCGAACGGCCACAGAATGATTCCGATGGAGGATGTACAGCGGGCTATGGAGCTGATGCGGGAACATAGAGAAGAATGGCATGTGGAGCAACTCGGCGTCATGGGATTCTCCGCCGGCGGGCACCTCGCCTCGACAGCCGCCACTCATTGGACAGACTCGCTGTACCGCCCCGATTTTCAGGTACTTTTCTATCCGGTGATTAGCATGGATTCCGCACTTACGCATATGGGTTCGCGCCATTACCTTCTGGGCGATGAGCCGACGGACGAGATGGTAAGACTCTACTCGAATGAGCTGCAAGTGACGGACGAGACGCCGGAGGCATTTATCGTTCTCTCGCAAGATGATGATGTCGTTGCGCCGGAGAACACGTACCGCTACCGTGAAGCGCTGGAAGCACATGGCGTAGCGTGCACGATGCTTCTGCTGCCGTGGGGGAGCCACGGCTGGTCGGGCCACCCGGAGTTCGCCTTCAACGGCGTTTGGCAGTCGGCTCTCAGCGAATGGCTCAAGACCATCAGGAAATAGAATTCACAATGGACATACGAAAAGCCTCGGCAAACAAGCCGGGGCTTTTT
>JAGHUE010000029.1 GCA_018064985.1 Candidatus Colicola faecequi
TATATTAGGTGTATGAAAAAAATCCTTATTCTTTCAGCTGCTTTTGCAGCAATTTCGTTGTCCGCACGTGCTGCGGACGTACCGACCGTGTCAGCTGCCGACACGGCCGCTATCACTGTGCTGATGAATGAAATGGCAGACATCGAGGTAGTTGCCAGCCGTGTGCAGCAGACTACCAGCAATCACGAACAACTCACAAAAGAGGATCTCAACAAAGAGAACACGGGACAGAACTTGCCCTATCTGCTCTCGAAAACACCGGGACTCCAGGTTACTTCCGATGACGGTCTGGGTGTGGGGTATACCTATTTCCGCGTACGCGGTACCGACCATACCCGCATCAATATGACGGTGAACGATGTGCCTCTGAACGACTCGGAAAGCCAGACTGTTTTCTGGGTGAACATGACTGATATGGCTTCTTCGATGCAGTCAATCGACGTACAGCGTGGTGTTGGCACCAGTACGAACGGAATCGCTTCGTTCGGTGCGTCTGTCAATATGCATACGCTCTCGCTCCGCGACACCACTACGCACTTTACCTTGGCCTTCAACGGGGGTATGTACAACACCTTCAAGGAAATGGGGGCGGCTCATGTGGTTTTCCCGCGCTTGGGCGATAAGCAGGACGGCCGTTTCGCGCTTTCTGCTCGCTTCTCTAAAGTAAATTCCGATGGATTTCTCTATCACTCGGCATCCGACTTGTACTCTTATCATTCCGACCTGGGCTACTATGGCCGCAAGACCAACGTAGTGCTCTCTGTATTCGGCGGCAAGGAGAAGACCGGCATGGGTTGGGACGGTGTAGATTATGCAACTGCTTACGGCCTCGATGGGGCGGACCGTCGCTACAATCCGGCAGGAGAATATAAAGATGCGGACGGAAACACTTGTGTTTATCCCAACCAAACCGACAATTATGCCCAACAGCATGCCCAACTCCACCTCACCCATCGCTTCAATCAGCATTGGGCACTCAACGCTGCACTCCATTACACCCATGGTGGCGGCTATTATGAGCAATACAAATCGGGAAAGAAGTTCTCTAAATACGGTCTTGACAACGCCGTGGATAGTGAAGGCAATGCTATCAAGAAAACCGACCTGGTGCAACTCAAGAATCTGGACAATCACTTCTACGGCTTCGTGGCCAGCGCCAAGTATACGCGCGAAGAGGCAGATGTGCAGTTTGGTGGCGCTGCCAACAATTATAACGGCAAGCATTGGGGCAACGTGACATGGACATCTGTTCCTTACGAACTTCCTTACGACTACGAGTATTATCGCTCCACCTCACTCAAGACCGATGCGAATGCGTATGCGAAGGCTAATTGGCGTATTATCAACAAAGCACAGGAGAAACTCTCTGTGTACGGAGACCTCCAATACCGCTATATCCACTACCTGCTCGATGGTATAAACGATGAAGACCTTTCCGCCTTTGATGTAAACGAGCATTTCCATTTCTTCAACCCCAAAGCCGGTCTTACTTACCAAAACGGCGGCCACATGTTATACGGTACATTTGCTATTGCCAACCGTGAGCCCTCTCGCAACAACTATAAGGAAGACGGCGATCAGAAGCCGCTCTCGGAACGCCTCTATGATTATGAACTCGGTTATACCTACAGTCATCCACGATTCACTGTGGGTGCCAATCTCTACATGATGGATTACGATAATCAGCTGGTCCTTACCGGCAATATGTCATCCACCGGCGCTTATCTCACCAAGAATGTGAAGGATTCCTACCGCATGGGCATCGAACTTACTGCTGGCGTGAAGATTACCGATTGGTTCCGTTGGGACGGCAATGTGGTTGTTTCCCGCAATAAGATCCTCAACTACAAAGATGTTGTCACTCTTTACGATGCCACTACTTGGGATTGGATTGGTGAAGAGGAGCGCGATTTTGGCACCACAACCATTGCGTTCTCGCCTTCTGTTACCGCAATGTCGCTCTTTACGTTCGATTACAAAGGTCTCCTTGCGGAGATTCAGACCAACGTGTGCGGCAAGCAGTACCTCGACAATACCCAGAATGCATCGTCGATGCTGAAGGCCTTTACCACTACCAACCTCAACCTGCAGTATCAGCTCCCGATGACGCAGTGGTGTGGTGGTCGTCGTGTACCGCAAATCCGTTTGCTTGCACAACTCAACAACATGTTTGATGCGAAGTACGCTTCTAACGGTGGCTCCGATATGAGCTATTTACAGAATGCTGACGGTTCGCTTACAGGCGCATGGCCTTGGTTCTACGCACAGGCCGGCATCAACGTCCACGCCGGTTTCGTTGTAGAGTTTTGAGAAAAGTGATAAGATGTTTCTTCGTCCGCCGGGCGAAAAATAAAATAGCCGGGTCTGCGGTTGCAGACTCGGCTATTATTGTGTATTCAGTTGTGCGGGAGAATCAGTTATTTTCCTTGAAGGTGAGTTTTGTGAGGCGGCCGCGATAGACATCGGAGAACGTGCGGTTGCGCGTTTGCCCGCCGATGATGTAAATGTAGTGGTTGTCCTCATCTACCAAAACGCTTGCTTTCTGACGGTTTTCATAGGTGTCTGGCATCACGTTCTTTGCGGTGTCAGGTTGGAGCCAACGCATGCCGTCGTCGACAGATATGAGCTGGCTACTCTCGCTGATCGTGTTATCTGCACTGACACTGCCGAACATGTGCAGCTCGTTGTTGTACCATACGATGGCTGCACCGGAGAGAGACTCAAAATTCGGTTGCTCGATGGAGAAATCGGCCATGTTATAGCCGTTGCCCTTGAGGTATTCGATGTTCCAACGGGTGTTGAGGCTATTGCCTGCGAGGTCAAAACCTCCTACGATCATGGCGCGTTTGCGATTGCTGGCTGCGGGGAACGTTATGGCGGCATAGTCGCTAACGGGGAAATTGTCGGGCAAGATGTCTCCTGTTAGCGCCATCTTTCCGCCCTTGGCCATGTTGCACATTTGCAACTTGCCGTCTGCAAGTCTGGCAATGCCCCAAACGGAATCGTTGAAGCAGTAGAGCATGTTCAGAATTTCAAAGCCCTGCACGCTATTGGCCGTCCAAGCGGTGCCATCGTTGGAAGTGTAGAGTTTGTCTGCCGCGGGATAATAGAGGGTGCCGTCGGCTTCGATGATCTTGCGCACAGAGCAGTTTGTCGGCAGAGCACTGATGCTTGACGGGGAACTCCAGTTCCGAGCATCCTGCGAGGTATAGAGCTGAGTGGAGAAGCCGTTGTTGACAAAGAGCATGAATGATCCGTTGTGCATAATCGCTTTGCTTTCTGCACCATCGGTCTGGAAGACACCCTCGTTGAGCCGCTCCCAGACATAGAGGTCGGGGTCTACTTGATGGACGTTGACGTAAATCTTGTATCGCTTGGCGTGTTCCTGATCGCTGGCCATGACATAGAGCTCCACTGGCTGCTGACTGAAGTTGATGGTGTCTGCGCCGGTGTAAAGAATTGTGTCGGCGGTGGAGTCTTTCCCTGTGTAGAATACGGTGTAAGCCGGTGTATGGTTGAAGCGGAGCATCGGAATGACAGAATCAAGACATGTACCGAAGCGGAGAGAATCTTGGTTGAAAATCAAACCGGTGTCCGATTCAGTGATGATGGTGAACCGAGCTTCAGCAAGACCGGGGAAACTGTCGTTTTTCTGAAACGTCATTGAGGTAACGAGTGCCTCCGAATAGGTCTTGTTGGTGTCATTGTCCTTATCCTTGTCCTTGTCGCAAGCTACGAAGAGGGTAGCCGTCAGGAGGAAGAATATGAAAAGTGCGTTCTTTTTCATTGAGCAATTGTTTGCTGAAAGGCTGCAAAAGTAATGCCATATGACCAGTTAGGGCGAATGTTTTGCCTCAAGCATTTGGCAGTTTCGGAAAAAAGTATTACCTTTGCGGCACTAAAATATATCAATTATGTTGTTTAAAAGTCAAATAACGGATCTGTACCACAAAACGGCCATGTGGCGCCGCCATAAAGAGAAAGAAGATTTACGTGCCATCCTAGAAGAGAAGCGCCGCATTCTTCAGAAGGAGCAACGCGATGAGTATTCGGAGGCAATTATTAGCCGTCTGGTGGAGTTGCCCGAGTTCAAGGCGGCGAATGTGGTGTTGGCGTATTATCCGATTAAGAACGAAGTTAATCTGCGTCCGCTGTTGGAGGAATACCGCGATAAGAAGGTGGTGTTGCTCCCGGCAGTGACCCGTCATGGCAGAAGGTTGGAACTTCGTCAATATGCGGGCCGCGAAGATCTTCGTCGCGGGCGTTTTGGTATACCTGAGCCGCAGACCCCAAAATACAAGGGTGGAGTAGATCTGGTGATAGTACCGGGTGTGGGCTTTGACGAAGATTTGCATCGTTTGGGCCGCGGCGGTGGATATTACGACCGTTTCCTTAAGTGCCGACCCAATACGCCGAAAGTGGCAGTGGCTTATGACTTCCAGATTGTCCGCGATGTGCCGGTAGATAGGCACGACAGGAAGGTGGATGTAGTAGTTACGCCTTCGCGTGTGATTCGTTAATCCGTTCCTGATTTATATACCCAGTTCCGGTTGCTGCGCCTGATTCCTGCGGATTTCCGCATCGGTTTCAGGCGTAAGTTTTTTCTCGCCGCTACGGTAGTAATAGATCAGGCCGTAGTTTTGGCAAGCGCGCAGGCGTGCGTAAGGAAGCAAGTCACGATATTTGTCTTCTACCTGATTCCATATGTCGAGAATAATGGCATCCGCCTGTTGGCGCAGTTCGGTCATGTCACCTGTGACGCGCTCTGTGTTGCGGCGATGCATCTTTTGGCTCACTTGCTGCTCTTTGAACATATCGAAGTAGACGCGCACCTTGTTGATCGACGGGTTGGCAAGCGGGTAGCCGCCTGCAGCGATACGGGCCGCCTCACCTTCAATGATGTTCTTGCCCCATTCGAGCAAATCATCTTCAGTAGTAAGCTCTGGAAGAACGTACACTTCAGGGTCGAGCTTGTAGAGTTTCTTGTGCTCTTTTTTGATCTCACCGCGTTGTACGGTCATGTTGAGCACTTGGATGAAGTGACTTATATACATGCGTGCAACGGATACGTTGTGGCGGTATTTTTTGTTGGCGTCGACTTTCGTCTGGAAATGAGTCTGATACTGTTGCACCTGATTCTCGAAATTCATGAGAAAACGCTGTGCTTCAGTGAGTGTGTGATACTTGATCACCTGCTCGTTGAAGTCAGCTTCGCTGGCGCGCTGTACGGCGGTCTGCAGGGCATGCAGACGAGCTTGATCGGTGTTGGGTAAACGGCGGTATGGCATGGTGTGTTCTTAATTTGCTGGATAAGTGGTGCCTGGATCAGTTGGCTCTGTTGTTGAGCTTCTCGGCAAGTTTCATGAGTGGTGCTGCGTCTGCGCTCATACGGTTGAGGCTCTCAATCGCGATGCGGGTGTAGCGGTTTTGTTCTGCTTCGCAGAGTTCGCGTACGCCAATCTCGTTGTAGATGGCGGTGACGGCTGCAATCTTTTCTTGTGGCACGTAATCGGTGCTGTGGAGCCAGCCTTGCAGACGGGCGAGTTGGTCAGCGTTGGCATGTTTGAGGGCCATGAGGAGAGCGAGCGACTTCTTGTTTTGGAGGATGTCGCCGCCTATCGATTTTCCGAAGGTGGCTTCATCGCCATAAACGTCGAGGATGTCATCTTGAATCTGGAACGCGAGGCCGAGATTGGTGCCGAACACTTCGAGCGCTTCCATGTCAGCAGACGGTGCGTCAGCAATGTAAGCGCCGATCTCAAGAGCAGCCCCAAGGAGCACGGAGGTCTTGAGGCGAATCATCTCGATATATTCATCAATGCTCACGTCCTCGCGCGTCTCAAATTCCATGTCGTATTGCTGACCTTCGCAGATTTCCGTCCCCATCTTTGAGAAAAGGTGGAGCACGTGCGGCAGGTGGACTGCGTCAATGCCCTCAAGTTGTTTATATGCCTCAATGAGCATTTGGTCACCGGAGAGAATTGCGGTGTTGTCGTCCCACTTCACGTGTACGGTCTCGCGACCACGACGGATAGGTGCCTGGTCCATTACGTCATCGTGAAGAAGGGTGAAGTTGTGGAAGATCTCAAGTGCGAGTGCGGCGGGCAGGGCTTTTTCTTCCTTGCCGTATAGTCCGGCGGCAATGAGTGCGAGCGTTGGACGAAGGCGCTTGCCGCCGCTTGCGAGAGTGTAAGCAATCGGGTCGTAGAGGCCTTGGGGTTCGCGCGTCCAGTTGATGGCGCTGATGGCGCTGCTGATGTCAATCATACTTGTGGTCTTCTGTTTGGATTGGTTATTTGTTTTCAATGATGTCCGAGAGAACATTCTTGATGTCTAGTCCGGCAGCGCGTACTTGCTGCGGGATGAAGGAGGTCGCGGTCATACCTGGTGTGGTGTTCACCTCAAGAAGCATGATCTTGAAGCCACTCACGATATGCTCTGCTGCGCAGTCAGCTTTGTCGGACGGTACAAGGATGTAGTCTGTACGGATGATGCCCTTGCAGCCGAGCAACTTGTGGATGCGGAGGGTGAGCGCCTGTACGGCATCGCGAACCGGGTCGGGAATGCGGGCCGGGGTGATTTCCTCTACCTGACCTTTATATTTGGCATCGTAGCCGAAGAATTCGTTGTGTGTTACCACTTCGGTTACAGGGAAAGCCTGCTCGATGGAGCGGGTGCGGTAAACGCCGCAGGTAATTTCGGTTCCAACCATGAGCCCCTCGATAATAACCTCATCGCCTTCGGCGAAAGCTGCTGCTATGGCGGGCTGAATCGCTTCTGGAGTCTTAACTTTAGTGCAGCCGAAGCTTGAGCCTCCTACGTTGCTTTTGATGAAGCACGGCAGGCCGATGCGGGAGATGACCTCCTCATCGGAGATGGTATCACCAGTGCGGAGCATCACGGAATCGGCAATGTTGATGCCGAAGCCGTGGAGGTAGTGGTTGCAGGCAAACTTGTTGAAGGTGATGGCGGCTGCCAGTACACCGCAGCAGCTGTAGGGGAGGTGGAGTAAATCAAAATAGCCCTGCAACAGGCCGTTTTCGCCCGGAGTGCCGTGGATGGTAATGTATGCGAAGTCGAAGCGGGTGGTTTGACCGTTGTGGGTGAACGAGAAGTCGTTGCGGTCGATATCTACCCATTCGATCTTGTTTCCCGGATCCGTGTAGAAAGTGATGGGGCCTTCGCCCGTGTATGTGGCTGCTGCTTTCCAGTCGAGCCCGTGGAGGCAGACAACCGTGAGATCGTAAAGCTCCTTGTCCATGAAGCTGTAGATGCCAGCGGCACTGCGGAGCGATACTTCATATTCGGAGGAGTCTCCTCCGGCTACAATTGCAATTTTCTTCTTCATATAACAGACTATTAGGCGAAGATAAGTCGTTTTTTTAGCACGACCATTGTCTTCGCGCCCAATTGGGCGCAAAGGTACGATTTTTTTTTGAGAAAAACAAGTGTTTTCTTTAGAAAATATGGGAGGATGAGAAAAAAGCGCTTGAAATCTTATTTCAAGTCGGTTTTGTCAACGCGTGACTCGGCTTTGCCGGCTTCGAAAGTGGTGGTAAGCACGTCGCCGGGCTTCAGATCGGCGGCGCTACGGACAACCTTGCCACCGCAGCGTGTGAGCGAATAGCCCATGCGAAAAATGCGTTCTGGCGAGTGGAGGCGAACTGTCTGCTCTATCAGTTCGAGTGTGCTGTGACTCCTCTGCAGGCGGGTTCTGACGCTCATGCACAGTTGCTTGTCAATGCGCTCCAAAACAGTAGTTCGCGTACGTATCTGCGTGTCGGCGCTCCTGACGAGTCGTTCGGTTAATTGGGTGAGTGCGCTGTCCTGTTCGGCAAAGCGGCTGATAAGGTATTCGGCCGCAGCAGTTGGAGTCTTGACAGAAATGAACGCTACACGGTCAACAAGCGAAATGTCTCGTGTGTGCCCGATGCCTGCAATCACGGGCAGCGGGAATTGGGCGCAGTGGGCTGCCAGTTCATATTGGTCGAAGCAACTGAGGTCGGTCACAGCACCGCCGCCGCGGATAATCACTACGGCATCAAACGCTTCCTCGTGGTTGTAGATGGCCTGGAGAGCGTCGACAATCGACTCGGCTGCCGTGTCGCCTTGCATCGTGGCTGGGAAAATGGTGGTGAGGAAGGTATAGCCTTCAGGGTTGTTCTTGAGCTGATGCTCGAAATCCTGATAGCCGGCGGCTGTGGGAGCTGATATAACGGCTATCCTGCGAGGAAGAGTGGGCAGCGACAGCCCCTTCTGCATGTCGATGATGCCCTCTTCTTCCAGTCTTTTGAGTGCTTCGGCTTTGCGCTGTGCCAAATCACCTAATGTGAAACTCGGGTCGATATCAAGTACGGTGAGGCTCAAACCGAATACGGGGTGCATCTCTACTGATACTCTTACC
Organism: Candidatus Colicola faecequi; assembly: GCA_018064985.1. Taxonomy (GTDB): domain Bacteria; phylum Bacteroidota; class Bacteroidia; order Bacteroidales; family Paludibacteraceae; genus Colicola; species Colicola faecequi. The sequence goes on from JAGHUE010000029.1 coordinate 8,405, forward strand.
AGTACTTGCATACCTGTTCTTACGGGCTGCCCCACCGTCTCCAGAAAGTGGGCCGAGAGGTCTGTCCAAATGTTTTTCCAGCAGTTGGCTTTTATCTTGGCCGCGTATTCGCTTCCGCTGGCGCCCTCGGCCAGTTCCATATAGCAATGGCCGTTCGGACGAGCCGAAAGGCCGCTTATTTCAGCGCGTACCCAATACGAGTCGGGGAAAGCAGCGCTGACAGCAAACTGTATGGTGCGGAGAAGCTCCGAAAGCGAATAGCTTTGCATGCGGCTCATGCCTCGGCGGAGGTCGTTATTGCTTCAGTTCAAGAATCGTTTCTTCTGGATAGGTGCTGCGGAAAACGCTGCTCCCCGCTACGAGTATATCTGCTCCCGATTTCCAAAGCAGTGGCGCGTTGTCTTTGTTTACACCGCCATCCACTTCTATCCATGTCTTCAGGCCGCGAGCATCGATTTCTTTGCGGAGCAGACGCACTTTGTCAAGCGTTTCGGGGATGAATTTTTGGCCGCCGAAACCGGCGAAAACAGACATCAGCATCACGATATCCACCTTGTCCAAATACGGCAACAGACGCTCTACGGCGATGTCAGGATTGATGGTGAGGCAAGTCTTGACGCCTTTCTTGCGGATGAGTTCCAGCGCCGGCATCGGGTCCTCTACGGCCTCCAGATGGAAACCGACGCACCATGCCCCCGCATCGCAGAAGCGCTCCACGTAGCGGATTGGGTCGGTGATCATCAGGTGTACGTCCAGTGGCTTGCGTGCAAGTTTCTTGAGAGGCTCCATGATGGGAAAACCGAACGAGATATTCGGCACGAATACGCCGTCCATCACGTCCACGTGAATAAGGTCGGCCGCCGACCGGTTGAGCATTTCGATTTCCTCGCCAAGGCGCGCGAAATCTGCCGAAAGAATGGAAGGAGCAATATAGTTCATGTCCGTTGTCTGTATTTTTCTGCAAAATTACAAAGAATTTTTGGAGTACGCAAGTTTTCTTTGGTATCTTTCATAAAAAATATTTCATCCGCACAAAAGCAAAGAAAAGGCCCGCCGTTTGGCGAGCCTCTTCCGTTATTCATTCAGAGTGTAAATGCTTACTTGATGAGCTGACCCTGAGCGGTGTACTCATGACCGTCGCGGAGGATGATTACCTGTCCGTCGCGGAAAATCTTCTGAGCGCCGTTG
>JAGHUE010000055.1 GCA_018064985.1 Candidatus Colicola faecequi
GCAAAGTTTGCAAATAAATAATCACCATATATGAAAGTACTCCTGATAAACGGTAGCCCGCGTAGAGAGGGCAATACGTATACGGCTCTCCGAGAAGCAGCCAACCAACTGGAAAAGAACGGAATAGAGACCGAGCTGATGTGGCTCGGAAACAAACCGGTATACGGTTGCATGGCTTGTATGCAATGCAAAGCCAGAGGGAATAACCGCTGCGTGATGGACGATGATATCACAAATGCGGTAATCGGGAAGATGGAGCACTCGGATGCTATCATTCTCGGCTCTCCCGTATATTACGGCCAGCCGGCAGGTCAGCTTCTCTGCATGCAACAGCGCATGCTGTATGCCGGAACGCCCGTATTTTGGGGTAAACCGGCAGCCGTAGTGACAGTTTGCCGTCGCGGTGGTGCAACAGCCGCATTCCAGACGCTCCAGATGCCCTTCCAGATGTGCTCCATGCCGCTGGTGGGCTCGCAGTATTGGAACATCGCTTACGGACGTGAAGCCGGACAATCGGCTCAAGATACGGAAGGCATGCAGACGATGCGTACTCTCGCCGACAACATGACCTACATGCTTCGGCAGTTTGCTACCGGCACCGCCGAAAAACCTGAACAAGAGGCGCCGCAACCGATGCATTTCATCCGTTAATCTTTCAGAGAAAGGGCTCTCTCGCTCCGACGCTGCTGCCGATGCACAGTCGGGCAATTGGCCGCAAGACAATCCGAACTATACCAAAACAGACACCCAATTGGGTGTCTGTTGGTTTCAAAAAAATCATTTCGTTGTCGTCTCGACAACCTCAATCAAACATAACCTTAAAATAAAAAAGAGCATGTGAATTAAGCAGAACTCAAATGCGGAGCAAAATTAGCTATTTTCTGCAATATAACCAAATTTTTTTATGAAGAATATTAGGAAATGCATGGATTTTCTTGCGTTTTGCTATCTGTTCTTTGCAATATGGACGATTTTGCGATATATTTGCATATTCCAAATAATTATTGTACCTTTGTGGCGAAATAATACAGGTATGCTATGATACAAACAATGAAAATACATACAGTAGCCGATATTGATGGCTTTCTGCGTTACGTAATCTTCGACCTCGGTCTCGGATGGGATTTCCATCCCGATGACGATTTTTCCGCTTACGGTAAACCCGATAAAGATGAGGCTCGCTTTACCGATGAAGAGAGCGAGGAACTCAACCGGTTGATTGATCGCTGCTTCGAGGTTGCCGAGAAGTGCCATAAGGATATTTACAAACTGACACTCGATTTGCAGCTCACAATAGAGTGAGCCAAAGGCTCAAATGATTTCGAGCGGAGCTCGTAAACGACAACCACAACGACAACTCCTTTGGCTACGCCAAGCACGTCGAGCAACGCGAGCGATCGAGAGTCTGAAGCTCCTACGAGCTGAAGCTCGAGAAATCCTAGAAATCTTATAATTATATAAAGACAAGAAAGGACAATTGGCGCCCGAATCAAAACCTCGGGCGCTTTTTTTTAGAACCACTAATCACACGAATCTGACGAATCTTTTGATGAGTCCACGGAAAGTACGGAAGAACACGGAAAATAGATCAAAATAAAACAAAATGTCCTTCTCGCGTTCGGCACTTGGGTCGCACAGACTGAATCACAGATTCATTAAAGCGACAAAGGCCTCCGCTCTATGCGAAAATAGTGAAATTTTCGCATGTGTCCGCTCGCTACGCTCTCTCTCCTACGCACCTCGGTATCCCTTCGGGAACCTCCGACTGATGCTCCGTCACCGCGGGCATAGCCCGCAAGGCTTTGCAGGTATGTTGATACCTTGCGGACAGAAAATCGGATTGCATCCGAGAAAATCCCAACGACAACGTGAGCCGGAGGCTCAATTGATGGGCAGCATAGCTGCTTGATTTCGAGCGGAGCTCGTTGATTGTCGCCCAAAGGGCGAAGGATAACGACAACGACAACGACAACGACAACGACAACGTGAGCCGAAGGCTCAACTGATGGGCAGCATAGCTGCTTGATTTCGAGCGGAGCTCGTTGATTGTCGGCGGCGCCGATTGATGGGCGAAGCAAGCAAAGGATAAAGGAAGATGACCTACGAAGAATATCTGGAACAGGAGCGCGTAGCGATGGAGGAGGAGACTCCCGACGATCGCTGCTATCCGGAACAACCGGAAGGACAGTTTGTAAGGAGCCACTGAGGAGCGGCTCCCATGAGAAATAAATCGCCCCGCAGAGCAATCTGCGAGGCGACTTTTTTTTCTGGATCGACTAGATCTTCTAGATCAGCTAGGTTAACTAGATCTTCCAGATTAGCTAGATTATCTGGATCTTCTAGATTAGCTAGTGCAACTAGACCAACCAGTCTGGTTTTTTTACCATGCAAAGAGGGGATAGTCCTTCATCATGGCGTTTACTTCGGCGCGAACGGCAGCGATGTTAGCTTCCGATTCAGGATCGAGGAGCACGCGGTCGATGAGGTCTACGATGAGCGGCATCTTGTCTTCCTTGAGACCACGGGTTGTGATTGCCGGAGTACCGAAACGCAGACCGGAGGTCTGGAATGCTGAACGGCTATCGAACGGCACCATGTTCTTGTTGGTAGTGATGTCGGCTGCAACGAGTGCTTTTTCGGCAACCTTACCCGTGAGCTCGGGCAACTTGGTGCGGAGATCGAGCAACATGCAGTGGTTGTCGGTGCCGCCGGAGATGATCTTGTAGCCTTTATCGACGAATGCCTGTGCCATGGCGGCAGCATTCTTCTTCACCTGTTCCTGATAGAGCTTGAACTCGGGAGTGAGTGCCTCGCCGAAAGCTACGGCTTTAGCTGCAATCACATGCTCGAGCGGACCGCCCTGTGTACCCGGGAATACAGCGGAATCAAGCAATGCGGACATCATCTTCACTTCGCCCTTCGGTGTGGTTTTGCCCCATGGGTTGGGGAAGTCTTCGCCCATCAGGATTACGCCACCTCGCGGACCGCGGAGAGTTTTATGTGTAGTGGTGGTTACGATATGTGCGTACTTGACCGGATTGTTGAGCAGACCGGCAGCGATGAGACCTGCAGGGTGGGCCATGTCGACCATGAAGATAGCACCGATTTCATCGGCTACTTTGCGGATACGGGCATAATCCCATTCGCGCGAATAGGCGCTCGCACCTGCGATGATAAGGCGCGGCTTTTCGGCACGTGCTTTCTGCTCCAATTCATCGTAGTCAACGAGTCCGTCGGATTCTTTCACACTGTAGGAGAGCGCGTTGAAGACGAGTCCGGAGAAATTGACTGGCGAACCGTGGGAAAGGTGACCGCCGTGTGACAGATTGAGGCCGAGGAACTTGTCGCCGGGACGGAGGCAAGCCATGAAAACGGCCATGTTGGCCTGAGCACCGGAGTGGGGCTGCACATTGGCATATGCTGCGCCATAAATCGCCTTAAGGCGATCGCGTGCGATATTTTCAGCTTCATCGACTACTTCGCAACCTCCGTAGTAGCGGTGCCCCGGATAACCTTCTGCATACTTGTTGGTCAGAACACTGCCCATTGCTTCGAGCACCTGATCGGAAACAAAATTTTCCGAAGCAATGAGTTCAATACCTTTCATTTGACGTTCGCGCTCGCGGCGGATGATGTCAAAAATTTGGTTGTCTCGATTCATTTTTTTGATTAATTATGGTTAAAAGTGATGCAAAGGTAGTGATAAATTTCGGTATTTCAAAATTTAATTGTACTTTTGCATATATTTATCGCGTGAAAACCCGAATTCATCGCAGAAAACTATTTTATCCATAAAATAAAAAGCACACTCTAACATGGAGAAACTTACATGTCCGTTTGTACCGAATTTCCTGCTTGGCGTAGCCGGCGGTATTCAGTACTTGAAGCTGAAGAAAGCTTCAAAAAATCCGCGCAAGGAGCAGGAGAAGACGCTCCGAGCTATTCTCGAGTACGCTAAAGACAGCGAGTTCGGCAAGGAGCATAACTTTGCCGAGATTCTGGACGCTAAGAATGATGATGAACTCTTTGCCCGTTATCAGAAGAACTTGAAGCCCGCTGAATATGAAGACTTCCGTCCGTATGTAAATAAGATGAAAGCCGGCCAGGCCGACGTTCTCTTCCAGGGCCGTCCGCAGCTTTATGCTACTACTTCCGGCGCTACCGGCGAGCCGAAGTGGATTCCTATTTCGGAGCGCTATTTGAGCGATATCTACGGAAAGATGAACAAGACTTGGCTCTTCAACTTCCTTCATCTCCGTCCGAAAGCATATGCCGGCAAGATTGTATCGATCGTAGGCAAGCAGATAGAGGGTTACACCGAAGACGGCACCATCTACGGCTCGGTAAGCGGTTTCACTCAGGCTCGCTGCCCGGGCTTCGTAAGGAAACTCTACGCATCGCCCTCCGCTATCTTCAATATTGAAGACTACGCCGCACGCAATTATACCATCATGCGTATGGGAATTGAGCGTAATGTGACACTTTGCGTCACAGCTAACCCATCGACCATGGTGGAGCTCCAGCACAACGTAGATATGTGGTTTGACGACTTCTGCGAAGATATCGAGAAGGGTACGCTTTCTGCAAAGTTTGAGATTCCGGCAGATATTCGCAAGGCTTGTGAGCCGTACTTCAAGCCGAATCCGGAGCGCGCCAACGAACTGCGTGAACTCAAGAAGAAATACGGTCAGGTTACTCCGAAGCTTTATTGGCCGCAGCTGCAACTTCTCACCACATGGAAGTGCGGAAATACAAAGATTTATCTTGACAAGCTCAACGGCACTTTCCCCGAAGATATGCTCCACCAAGAGTTCGCATATTTCTCATCGGAATGCCGTGCCGGCCTCGTGCTCGATGATACGAATGAGACCGTTCTTTTCCCGCACATGCATTACTACGAGTTCAAGAAAGCCGAAGACTTCGACGATCCGAACGCTCGTTTCTACCAGCTCGACGAACTCGTTCCCGGCCAGATGTACTGCCCGTTCGTGACTACTTTCTCCGGCCTCTATCGCTACAATATGAACGATATTCTCATGGCCAGTGAGCCGCTCTTCGGTACTACTCCGCGCGTTCATATGGTCAGCAAGGTCAACGGTATTGTTACGATTACGGGCGAGAAACTTTATGAAGGCCAGTTTGTTGATGCCGTAAAAAAAGCCGAGAAAGAAACCGGTATGACACTCAACTATTTCTGCGGTTATGCCGACTTGAAGGAAAGCCGCTACGATTGGTGCTTCGAGTTTGCAGATACCACCACCACTCAGGAAGCAGCCGAAGCTTTCGCCAAGAAAGTGGACGACAACATCAAGAAGACCAACATCGAATACGAAGCAAAGCGCAATTCGTTCCGACTTCACGATCCGCAGATTTTCCGTCTCGTACCTAATTCGTTCCAGCAGTGGAAAGTGGGAATTATCAGCAAGACGGGTCAGGATGCATCCCGCTTCAAGCCGAATGTGCTCGCTCAGCATGAAGAGCGTCATCAGGAAATACTGAAATATATCATAAAATAAAGAATCCCGGCTACGGCCCGCTTGCCATCCATTGACTTGCGGGCCGCAAGCTGTATTTATTCATCAGGAGTCGGATTTGATGGGGATATATGATTGATCAGATGAAGAAAACCGAACTCCTACATTCTGCATTATACTATAAAATGAAAAATGAAAAAATGAAGCCGTATTACGACAACGATGGCAAACCGCTGCCTTATCCATGGCTTATCAATCTTGTACTTCTTTTGGCCGGCGGCTCGGAAACGGTTCGCTTGAAATTCTGGAGCCGCAAGCCCCGCCACATTGCAGAGAAGACTCTACGTGACATTCTTACCCTCTCGAAAGATACGGTCTATGGCAAAGAACATCATTTCGACGTGATTCTTTCGGCTACGTCGGCGGAGGAACTTTTCCGTCTGTATCGCCACTATGTGCCGGCTAACGACAGCTTCGAGACGCTTCGTCCGTACGTAGAACGCCACAAGAACGGCGAGACCGACATTCTCTTCCCCGGTAAGCCGGATATGTATGCGACAACAAGTGGCACAACATCCGAGCCCAAGTGGGTTCCGATGACGCATAAGTACCTCAAGGACGTTTACGGAAAGATGTCGCATATCTGGACGTGGAACTTTGTAAAGCATCGCAGCCGCATCTTCGGCGGACACATTTTCCCGATTGTAGGCAAGGAGGTGGAAGGTTATGCACCGGACGGAACACTTTACGGATCGGTGAGCGGTGTGCTGGTGCGCGATATTCCGGGCATTATCAAGAAACATTATACCGCGCCTGCCAGCGTTATGGCTATCGGCGACTATACAGCCCGCAATTATACCCTCATGCGTATGGCTATGCAGCACAGAGATGTGACGCTCTGGGCTACAGCCAATCCTTCTACTATTCTTGAGCTCATGCGCTCGGTAGAAGAACATATTGATGAGATGATTGTTGACATCGAGAAGGGTACGCTTTCCGATAAGTTTGAGATTCAGCCGGAGATCCGCGAGGAACTCCAGCGTTGGATCAGCCCGAAGCCCGAACGTGCGGCTGAGCTCCGCAAGCTTCAGGCAGAAGGCAAACTTGAGCCGCGCTATTGGTGGCCCTGGCTGCAGTATCTTTCTACGTGGAAGTGCGGCAACACGAAGATTTACATGGAGAAATACATGGATAAGTTCGATTGGGACCGCACCTTCTATCAGGAGCTCGGCTACATCGCTACGGAGTGCCGCTTCGGCTTCTCGCTCGATGATACCAACGAGTCGGTTCTTTTCCCGCATTTCCATTACTACGAGTTTGTTGCAGAAGACGAGCTCAGTTCGCCGAAGAAGCATTTCCTTCAAATCGACGAACTGGAGATGGGCAAGCGCTACTGCGCTTATGTGACCACCTATTCAGGACTCTTCCGCTACAATATGAACGATCTTATCGAGGTGGGCGGCAAGTACGGAAATACGCCAACCATTCATATGATCTCCAAGGTGAACGGCATCGTATCGCTTACCGGCGAGAAGCTCTATGAGCCGCAGTTTATTGACGCTGTTCATGAGGCAGAAGCAGAGATGGGTCTGAAGACCAAGTTCTTTGTCGGCTTTGCCGATGTGGAAGAGAGCAAGTATCACTTCTACTTCGAGTTTGCCGACAAGATGGTGCAGAAGAAAAAAGGCAAAGAACCCGAAGCCGAAGAGGTAACGCAAGAAGAGGCTGACGCATTCGGTATGTGTGTTGATAAACACCTGCAGCAGATCAATATCGAGTACGAATCGAAGCGTGCATCATTCCGTTTGCACGAACCGGAGTCTCACCTGTTGATGTCGAATGCATATGCCCGCTTCAAGGCTGCTTGCCTGCGTGACGGCTTCCGTGACGGTCAGTTCAAGTTCAATCTGCTCATGCAAGATGAGGTTCGCCGCGGTAAGTTCAAACTCATCGAGAAAATTGCCGGTCGTCAGAACACGCTCGGCGAGCGTCTGATGAACCGCGCAGACAACCTGGATGAACGTTTGAAGGAGCGTCAGGCTAAGCGTCAGGAGCGCAGAGAAGAACGCCAAGAGCGTCGTGAAGAGCGTAAAGAAGCTCGTCAGGAACGTCGTCAAGAGCGTAAAGAACGCCGTCAGAATAAGAAGACTGACAATAAATAAGATATTATATAACTGCTATACAAAAGCCCTGAATAATGACACCTGTGCCATTATCTGACATACCGTTCGAAAGCCTTGATACCATCGTTCTTGATCTGGATGGTACGCTTTACAACAAGCGTGGTTTTGTTGCCCGCGTGATTATGGGTTCGCTCCTCCGCCTTCATATTCTGGTGCCGGAGCGACTCACACGCCGCACGTTCAAGGGCGCTACTACGGCTCGGAAGAAGCATATCTGAACGCTTTCTTCAGCGGGATGGGCAAATGGCCTACCGTATCTGCCGCACATGCCAGGAAATGGTATTTCGAGGAGTATATGCCGCTTCAGGAGCGCATCCTTCGTTGCCATTTCCATAAGGAGCAGTGGATTGAAGACATTCTGCTGACCTGTCGTGAAAAAGGTATTCGTGTGGCGCTGCTGTCAGACTACGATGCTGCTCGAGAAAAAGTGGTAGCATTGGGCTATGATCCCTCTTTTTTCGATTATATTGTAAGCAGTTCGCAGCTTGGCGGTCTGAAACCATGCGGCGAATCGATGCGTAAGCTTATAGAAATGACGGGTGCTCGTCCGGAGCGCAGTCTGGTGATAGGGGACAAGCGCAAAGCCGACGGGCGTGCGGCTGAACGGGTAGGGGCTATGTTCCGCTGCTGCAAATGAACCGGTGGGGACAACGTAAAAGTAAGAACAGACAGAGAAAAATGAAAAATTTTCAAGTAGAAAAGGACGTTTATATTCCCGATATGGGACTTACGTACGACGAGCATGACCCGTACGTACGCATGCATAAACCCGTATACGACCGCGTATGCAAAGTAGACGAGCATTACCCTTTTGTAGACAATAGCCTGAAATACCGCTTCCTCAATTGGAGCATGTATCAGTTGATTCTCAAATTTGCCGAACGCATCTTTCTGCATCTGAATGCCGGCCTTCGCTACGAGGGACGTGCCAATCTGCGCAAATACAAGAAGGAACTCAAGGGCGGCTACATCTCCATCGCCAACCATATGCATCCTCATGACGCGGAGTGTGTATTGCTGGCAATCCGCTCGAAACATACTACGCGTATACCGATGTTCCAGAAAAATTTCGAAACGAAAGACCAATTCTGGCTCAAGGTAGTAGGTGGTGTGCCTATTCCGCCGGCAGAAGAGGGACTTTCGGCCATGAAGAAATTCAACGAAGCTTTTGATGAGTTCCACCGCCGCGGCTATTCCATTCATATCTTCCCCGAGATGAGCAAATGGCCGTATTATGCAGCGCTTCGTCCGTTTCAGAAAGGCGCGTTTACGATGGCATACAAATACGGAATGCCTATTCTTCCGTGTGCCATCCGCTATCGCGAACGTACCGGCATTTATAAATTGTTCGGTAAGAAGGAAGTTCCTCTGGTAACGGTAGTGATAGGCGAGCCGGTATTCCCCGACAAGAGCCAACCGCGCAAGCAGGATGTAGATCGGATGCTTGTTGAGTCGCACGAGAAGATGTGCAGAATGATGGGGATTACGGTCAATCCATGGCCTGCAATGCCCGAATAAATGGGCTTGAAACACCGATATTACGGCTTTTGTAGGCAGGAAAGCAACTTTTTTCCCCGAAAATTTGGCCGTGCGGAAAATTTATACTAATTTTGCAGCGCCTTACGGAAGGCTGCAAGATTTGCGGCATTAGCACATCGGTAGTGCATGAGCTTCCCAAGCTTAGGAGGTGGGTTCGATTCCCATATGCCGCTCAATATATGGTCACCTCGTGTGACCATATTTGTTTTTAGATATGCGAAGAAAGAATTTGACAAAAAAGAGCAAGCATTCGTGGAGCAGAAAGCTGCTGCTTCTGCTGATCGGGCTGATTGCGGCTTTCCTGCTGTTGTCAGTTGGAGAAGTGGTGCTGCTCAAGTTCGTTCCTGTTTGGCGTACACCGTTGATGGTTCGCCGGCAGATAGAGGCCCGCAGAGAAGGGAAGGCTTATACTGTTCATAAAGATTGGGTGAAGCTTGAGGACATCTCTCATGAATTGCCATGTGCAGTAATGGCGAGCGAAGACAACCTTTTCCAGGTACATAGCGGCTTTTCAGAACGTGGAATCCGTAAGGCTATCGAAGAAAAAATGAACAAGGGAGAGGTACGCCACGGCGGCAGCACTATTTCGCAGCAGACGGCCAAGAATGTTTTTACGTCCGGCAGGCGCACCTATTCGCGCAAGGCGATGGAGGTGTACTATACGTTCCTGATCGAGAAGATATGGGGGAAGCGCCGCATTATGGAGGTGTATCTGAACGTGATCGAGATGGGTGATGGGATATTCGGTGCGGAAGCGGCTTCGCAGCAGTTCTTCCATCATTCTGCAGCCAAACTTTCGCGCAGGGAAGCGGCTCTCATAGCCGCCTGTCTGCCTAATCCACGCAAGATGCATGCCGACAAGCCATCGGCTTACGTGCTGAAACGACAGGGGCAGATAAGCGCATTGGTGCCGAAGCTCGGCAAGATCGATCTGGACAATCCTGAAAACTCCGCTATCGTAAAGCAGCGGGCGAAAAAGCAGTGATTGTCTGTACATGGCTAAAAAAAGACAGATGCTACGAGGCATCTGTCTTTTTTGTTGTTTCAGTGATTCCTTTTTCCCGGACGACTGCGGAGAAAATCAGAATTTTTCTGCTCGATGCAGAGCTATCAGATAAGCGGTTCGGGCATCAATCAGTTCGGTACGCGATTGCTCCAGGAGCGTCTGTGCCTCCAGCAGTTCGGATATGGTAGCCAATCCGGCGGAGTATTGATCGCGCATGTGGCTGAAGTTCTCTTCCGATAGCTGATAAGCCAACTGTTTCTGCTCGAATACGGCCAGTTGTGTGTGAAGTGCGTTGGATGATTGTATATGGCGCAGCTCAAGCGCCTCGCTCATGTCCTGTTCGGTAAGTTGTGCCTCTCGGATAGCGTAGTCGTGTTCGCGGATCTTATGCGCCGTCTCCCACCAACCTGTGAGGGGCACCCGCATGGTCACGGCCAATGCGCCGTTCCATTTCCAGGGATCAGTACCGGGAATACCCTCCGGATTGAGCATGTTGCCGTATCCGTAAGCGCCCATGAGCACTATCTGAGGCAGCGCATCAGCAACCGACATATGCTTGCGAAGCTCCTCTGCCTGCAGGTTGAGATGGAGCAGCTGCCGTTCGGGCTGGACATTTTGTGCCGGCTGTGCAGCTTCAAGTTGCATTTCCTGATCGGGCAAGGGAGGGAGAACTACGGAGACGGAATCGGAATACGGGATGCCGATGGTGCGGCAGAGTGCACGTTGTGCCAACGGTAGTGCATCTGAGAGTTCTATCATATGCGAGCGGAGTTCCGACTGCTTGAGCCGTACGCGCAGCCGGTCGTTCTCTACGGCCAGACCTGCTTCCACCGCCGCATCTACGAAAAGCGAAACGGTATCGAGCATGTCCTGCATCGATTGGAGCAACTGCTCTTTTTCGCGAAGGCAAACCACCAGCCAATAGGCTTCTTCCACTTCGAGGAGTGCATCGCGGCGGGCGATATCCTGCTGCAGTTCGGCTGCTTCTACACCCAGTCGGCTGAGCTTGTTGCCTGCGATAATCTTGCCGCCCATGAAGATCGGCTGTACAGCCGTGACGGACGCATGAACACCATGATGGAACATCGCGATGGAGCGGCCGAATCCCATCGGTTCACCAACCTGATCGTAGAGTGTGTTGAGCAGTTCGCGGGCCGTTGTGTTATCCACGTCGTCAATGCTTGCTTCCAGGAGCGGATGGAGCGCATGAAAAGCAAATCCTGAAGCATCCACCTGCGGGAAATACTTGGTTAGCGCTTCCCGGCGCACTTCTTGCGCCCGCATCAGCGAGAGATCGGCTTTACGGATTGACACGTTGTTGTCGAGCGCCAACTGCAGACAGGAGTCGAGGGTAAGCGGTTCCGCATGCAGGAGCAGCGAAGCCAGGAGCAATATGAGGGTTAGTTTAACGCGCATAGAGTTTCCAATAAGCGATAGGAAGAATGGTTACTACGAGGGGCAGGGTAAAGATGGTGCCGAAGCAAATCACTACACCCATCGGCATCCAGAGCCCGGTGCCGGCCAGAATCATCGGAATCACACCGAGAGCTGTGGTGGCAGAGGTGAGGAAGATGGGGCGCATACGCCTCAAGCCCGCCTGATAAGCGGCTTCGCGTCCGGATAGATGCTGCTGCGTGCGCAGCGCTTCCGCGTACTCGTACATAATGATGGCGTTGCGGACGATGATGCCAATGAGCGAAACAGGCCCAGTACAGCGGTAATCGACACGTCGAGCCCGAAGATGTAAAGGCCGGCAAACGTACCGAAAATGCATAGTACGGACGTGCAGAGCGTCAGTACGGAAAGGCTGAGCTTGCCGAAATGGATGAGCAGTACGATGAACATTACGAGCAGCGCCGCCAGCAGACTCCACATGATCTGCGGGATAATCTGATGATTGGCTTCGTCCAGTCCGGCGAACTGTACGTCCGCTTCCGGTATATTGCGGCGAATCCATCGAGAGATCTGCTTCTTGGCCAGGGCGGACGAGCTGTTGCCTATCATGTCGGCCGCTACGGTAATGCCCCAGATTCCGTTGTGATGAACGATGCGGGGGTGGTGCCATGCCGGTTCGAGCGAAGCTACCTGGCGGAGCGGTACCGTTACACCCGGAAAGCAGGTGGGTACGGGCAGATCGCCAATGTCGGTATAGCGGAGCGAATCGGCATCGCGTGCATACAATACAATAGGTAAGGCCATATCACCTTCCCATACCGAACCCAATTTGTGGCCTTCGAATACTCGGTTGAGATAAAGGCTGAGCATGGCTTGCGTAATGCCCAGACGCTCGGCTTCGTCAGCAACGAGGCGGATGCTCATTACGGGCAGGCTCTCTTCATAATCGGAATGCACCCAGGAAAGTTGCGGCATGGAGGCCATCTGTGCTTTCAGTCGGTCGGCTTGTTCTTCGAGTTGCTCGAGATCGGCCCCCTGGAGAATCACTTCTATCGGATTGCGCACAGCCTGGTAGTCCATCTGCTTGAAGCGGATGAAAGCACCGGGGAATGCATTCTCGTAGCGCGGGGCATATTCGCGCAGGAGTTGCTCGGTAGCATCCGTAGAAACGGTATTGACGATAAACTGCGCGTAGTTGGGATGCGGCATCTGCGGCGCATAGGTGGCGTGGAAACGGGGGGATGACATGCCTACGAACGAGGTGATACTCTTCACCCGCGGGTCGGTGCGCATTACCCGCGCAAGCGAGTCGGCTATTGCTTCCGTATCGGCAATGCTGCTACCCGAGCGCAGGTGCATCTCCACGGCAAAAGCCTCGCGTTCGGCTTTCGGCATCATCTGCACGTTGAGTCTGGTGAAGAGGAAGCCGCCGAGGCAGATGAACAATACTGCCACCCCGAGCGACAGCCAAGGCGCGCGGAACACGCGGATAAGCAACCATTCATATCCCTCCTGCAGATGGTCGAAGAAGCGGTTCTGAAGCCGTTCGAACGCATTAGTTCCTGCCTGATCACGTCGCCCGATGTGGCGGGTTGCGAGGTAGGGGGTAACCCACGAAGCATAGAAAATGCTGGCCGTAAGTGCGATGAGGATAGCATATGGGAAAAGCTGTACGAACTCGCCTAAAGGTCCCGTGATGATATGTGTCATAGGGAAGAACATGCTCGAGATGGAGCAGGTGGCCAGCGACATGGGGATGAAAAGCTGTCGGGTGCTTACCGAGGCTGAATACCAGCGGGAATGCCTCTGCTCGAGGAGGTTGGTGTAGCCGTCGATGATGATAACAGAATCGTCCACAATCATACCGAGCACCACGATAAGCGCTGCAAGTGTAACGGTGTTGAGCTCGATGCCGAACGCGTACATCATACCGATGCAGACGGCAATGCAGACCGGTACTCCCGTAGAGGCTACGAGTGCCGTGCGAAGCGGGAAGAGTACGAGCATCACCAGGATCACCACCAGCACACTCACCAAGATGTCGCGCAGGAAAGAAGTTACCGACTTGCGCACTACGTGAGGCTGGTCGGTAATATGATGCAGCCTTACGTCGGCCGGCAGTTCGACCAAGGTCCGGTTGATGGTTTCCTCCACCGTCTCACCAAAGGCGACAATATTGTGCTTCGGCAGCATTTCGAGCGAAAGGATGATGGCCGATGCTTTGTCTTCTGCGGTATAGTAATTCACATGCGATCCTTGTGCCGGACGGCGCGTAATCCGTGCAATATCCGCAAGGCGGACTACTGAGCCATCGAGCGGATCAGTATATACTATCTGCTGCCCGATCTCATACTCGGTGCTGTATGGTGCCTCTACGTGGAGGAGCATGTTGCCGGCGTTCTTTCCGGCCGATCCGGTAAGGGTACGTAATCCCTGTGTAGCCAGCAAGCCCTGGATTACCGATTCATTGATGCCGTAGCGACTGAGTTGCTGCACATCTACCTCCACGGCTATTTCGTCTTGCTGAATGCCCGAAATCTTGATTTTTCCCATGGCGGGGATGGTGCGCAGGTGCTCTTGCACAATATCTGCATACTCCTTCAGTTCGCTCATGGAGTGGTTCTCGCTCTCGAGCGCGAGCAAGATGGAAGAGGTGTTGCCGAAATCGTCAATTACGGCTATCTGCAAAACGCCCGGCGGCAGACTTGTCTTCTGGAAAAGTTGTAATCCTGCACGTATTTTTGCCCAGGCTTCATCTTTGCGCTTCACCGTCACGTGCAGCTCGGCGAAGATATAGGCCATTCCGTCTTCCGTGATGGAGTAGGTGCGGGCCGAGTTGATCTCTTCATACGAGAAAAGGAACTGCTCGAGCGGACGGGTCACCTGCTTCTCCACCTCTTCCGACGTGGCTCCCGGATATACGGCCGCTACCACAGCCTGCCTGATGGTAAACTGCGGAAACTCGTCTTTGTTCATCCGAGTGATGCTGAAAATGCCGAACGCGGTAAACACAACGACAAAGAACATCACCAGTTGATGATGACGCATGGCGGCTTCTATGTGATTTCGTTTTCTCACGGGATAATGCTGTGAATTTGTACTTCAGCGCCCTCGAAGAGCTTGCTGCAGCCGTTCGTTACCACCTCTTCGCCTTCTTCCAATCCGGATGTAACCATCACACCGTCAGGCATATAGCCTGCGATAGTGACGAATCTGCGTGTGGCTTTCCCCTCGCTGAGCACCCATACGAAGCGACCCTTTGCATTGGTTTGCACAGCTTCGGTAGGGACACAGAATCCAAAAGACCGATCGGCATTCAGTTGCACTTTGCACACCATACCCGGACGGACGGATGCGGGACAGCTCGTGAGCGAGAGCAGGATGGAATACGTA
>JAGHUE010000183.1 GCA_018064985.1 Candidatus Colicola faecequi
TAGGTACGCTTTGCGTTCAGGCAGGCTATTCGCCCAAGAAAGGCGAACCCCGTCAGCTCCCGATTATCCAGAGCACCACGTTCAAATATGAAACCTCCGACCAGATGGGCCGGCTCTTCGACCTGGAAGAGTCGGGCTATTTCTACACCCGTCTGCAGAACCCCACCAACGACAGCGTAGCGGCCAAGATAGCTGCCCTGGAAGGCGGTGTGGCGGCTATGCTCACCTCCAGCGGCCAGGCGGCCAACTTCTTCGCCTGCTTCAATATCTGCGAGGCGGGCGACCACCTCATCTCCGCCTCGAACATCTACGGCGGCACCTACAACCTCTTCTTCACCACCTTCCGGAAAATGGGCATCGAGGTGACCTTCATCGAACAGGATGCGACCGACGAGGTGATAGAAGCCGCTTTCCGCCCCAACACCAAGCTCCTCTTCGGCGAGACACTCAGCAACCCGGGCGTGCGCGTATTGGATATTGAGCGCTTCGCCCGCATCGCGCATAAGCATGGCGTACCCCTGATCGTGGACAACACGTTCCCCACACCCGTGGGATGCCGACCGCTGGAGCACGGCGCGGACATCGTTACGCACAGCACCACCAAATACATGGACGGCCACGGCGTGCAGGTGGGCGGCGCGATAGTGGACGGCGGCCGCTTCCCCTGGAAACAGTATGCCGACCGCTTCCCGGGGCTGTGCGAACCCGATCCGTCGTATCACGGACTGGTATATGCCGATGCCTTCGGCCAAGCCGCTTATCTTACGAAAGCTACCACGCACCTCATGCGCGACCTGGGCAGCATCCAGAGCCCGCAGAACGCTTTCTATCTCAACCTCGGTCTGCAGACGCTCCACCTCCGCATGAAGCAGCACAAAGAGAGCGCGCTCCGAGTGGCCCGATGGCTCGAGCAGAACGAGGCGGTGAAATGGGTGCGCTACCCCGAACTGGAATCCGATCCCGACCACGCGTTGCAGCTCAAGTACCTGCCCGAAGGGTCGAGCGGCGTGATGGCCTTCGCCCTCAAAGGCGACCGCGACTTCCAGAACCGCTTCATGGACGCCCTCCGCCTCATCACGATAGAAACGCACGTAGCCGACTGCTACACCTGCGTGCTCCATCCCGCCTCACACACCCATCGTCAGCTTAACGACCAGCAGCTTCGCGAAGCCGGCGTTGACCCCGATCTGATCCGTCTGTCGATAGGTTTGGAAGATTCCGAAGATATAATACAAGATATAGAAAATGCAATCGCACTCGCTCAAAATAACTGATTTTTCCCTTGAGGCAGGCGTATGTCTGCCGGAAATTGACATAGTATTCCACACCTCGCCCCGGGCTTACAGGCAAGGCGACAGGGTGGTGTGGGTAACGCATGCGCTTACGGCCAATTCCGATGCAGAGGACTGGTGGCCCGAGATGGTTGGCCCCGGTCGGTTCATCGATACGGAGCGCGACTTCGTAGTGTGTGTGAACATCCTCGGCAGCGCCTATGGATCGAGCGGTCCGCGCACGACAGACCCGCAGACGGGACGGCCTTATATGCTGTCTTTCCCGCTCGTGACGATTCGCGATATCGTCAGGACGCTGGAAGCTGTACGGATGCATCTGGGCATCCGTCAGGTGGACCTGCTGGTGGGCAGTTCGATAGGCGGTTTTCAGGCGGTAGAGTGGGCGGTCAGCTGTCCTGACGTGATCCGCAATGCGGTCTTTATCGCTACCTCTGCCCGCGTGACTCCCTGGATCTCGGCCGGGATGGAAGCGCAACGTATGGCGCTGGAGGCCGACCCTTCTTTCTGCGCCCAGCAGAACCTCGATGGCGGCGCCGACGGACTCCGCTGCGCACGTGCCCAGGGCCTCATCTCCTATCGCTCGTATGAAGGCTACTGCCTCACGCAGGCGGAAGACGATGAGGATTGCCTCTTTGCCGGTCGCGCCGCTTCTTACGAACGCTATCAGGGCGAGAAACTGGTGAACCGCGGCTTCGATGCCTATTCCTACCGCATTCTTACCTATGAGGTCGACTCCCACAACGTGGGTCGCAACCGTGGTGGCGTGGCGGCTGCACTCAGCCGGATCAAGGCACATACGCTCGTAGTGAACATCACTACCGACGGCCTCTTTCCTCCCGAGGAGGGTCGCGAATGGGCTGCGAATATACCCGACTGCAAATACGAATGCATCAGTTCGCAGTTTGGACACGACGGATTCCTGCTTGAAACACAGCAACTTACAGAACTCATTTCTCCCTATCTGAATAAGGTATAAGTCTTTGAGCAAGCTCTGCTTGCGGTCTTATGTCTTTGTTCTTTTGTCCTTTAGCAAGCTCTGCTTGCGGTCTTTTGTCTAGAATATGAAAGTACTGAAATTTGGCGGAACGTCCGTAGGGACGCCTGCCTCCATACTCAATCTGAAAAATATAGTGTGCAGCCAACCTGACGACTGCATCGTGGTTGTGAGCGCCCTCGGCGGCATCACCGACCAGCTCATCCGGGCGGCCAATGAAGCGCTCAATCCGGAAGGCGACTACGAGCAGATTTATGGGGCCATTGTGGATCGTCACCACGCGATGATCGGCGAGGTCATTGCTCCGGAAAAGCAGCAGGCGCTCCTCGGCGAGGTAGATGCGCTCTTGCGCGAACTCGGCACTATTCTGCTGGGTGTACGGCTGGTGCACGACCTGAGCGACAAGTCGCTGGCTGCCGTGGTGAGCTATGGCGAGCGCATCTCTTCGCGCATCGTTACAGCCCTGCTGCCGGGAGCCGTTAGGGCCAACTCGTGCCATTTCATCAAGACGCAGGGCAAGGCGCTTCAGGCGGAACTGACCGACCGCCTCGTGAAAGAGGCATTGGGCGAGCACGGCCATCTCACCGTTTGCCCCGGTTTTATCTCAACCGATGCCAAGTCGGGAGAGATAACCAATCTGGGGCGTGGCGGCTCCGACTATACAGCCGCTATCATCGCTGCCGCACTCGATGCCGATGTGCTCGAGATCTGGACCGACGTGGACGGCTTCATGACGGCCGATCCGCGCGTGATAAAGCAGGCTTGCACCATATCCGAACTCTCTTATCAGGAAGCGACGGAGCTGTGCAACTTCGGCGCCAAGGTGGTGTATCCGCCTACTATCTATCCCGTTTGCGCAAAGCATATCCCCATCCGCATTCTCAATACGCTCCATCCTGAAGCGGAAGGCACGGTAATCGCCACAGGCGTACACGAAGGCGACAACGCCATCCGCGGAATCAGCAGTATCCGCGGCGTAGCGTTGCTTACGGTATCGGGTCTGTCGATGGTGGGTGTGATTGGCGTCAACCGACGTATTTTCACGGCATTAGCCGGTGCGAATGTGTCTGTATTCATGGTTTGCCAAGCCTCTTCGGAGAATTCAACTTCGTTGGGTATCCAGGAGAAAGACTGCGACGTGGCCGTGGAGGTGCTCAACCGTGAGTTCGCCCGCGAGATCAGTATCGGTTCGCTCAACCCGATGACGGTAGTGCGCGGATTGGCGGCTGTGTCGGTAGTGGGCGAGAAGATGCGGACGTCGTCAGCCACAGCCGGGCAGCTCTTCCGGACGCTCTCCGAGGAGCAGATCCGCGTGATTGCTTTCGCGCAGGGAGCGCTCGGAATGAACATCTCGCTCATTGTTCCGGAGAACGTGCTCGGCAGGGCAATGAACGTGCTTCACGACTCTTTCTTCGGTATCGCCCGCAATGTGCTGCGCGTGATGGTTTGCGGAACGGGTACGGTAGGCGGTGCGCTGCTGGAGCAGCTCCGCAAGCAGCAACCGCTCTTGGCAGAGAAGGAGGGGCTGGAGCTCCGTGTGGTAGGCATCATGAGCAGCAAGCACGCGCTTGTGAATAAGGAAGGAATCTGCCTCGATGCATGGCAGCAGGAGCTGCAGACGGCTCCTTTGCTCGTGCTGCAGGAAGCGGCATCGGTTGCCGGAGCGTCGGTTTTCGTTGATTGTACGGCTTCGGCAGAGGTGGCGTCTCAATATGCCGATCTGCTCAAGGCAGGTGTCTCGATAGTAGCGGCCAACAAAGCGGCTGCATCCGGTCCGGAAGCCGAGGCACTCAAGCTGTTGGCGAAGGAGAACGGAGTGAAATTCCTGTATGAAACGAATGCCGGTGCAGGTCTGCCGATTATTGGCACTATTCGCGATATGGTAAGGACCGGCGATACGGTATTGAAGATAGAAGCTGTATTGAGCGGCACCCTCAATTTCGTTTGCAACCGGTTGGCGGAAGGCTGCGCATATTCTGCAGCAGTAGCGGAGGCCAAGGCCAGAGGCTACAGCGAACCCGATCCGCGCATCGACCTGAGCGGCGAGGATGTACGGAAGAAAACGCTGATCCTTGCCCGCGAAGCGGGATGGCAACTCCGTCCGGAGAACATTCGCCTGAAGCCGTTTGCGGAAGTGGACAGCCGTCTCACGGCTGAGGCTTTCCTGGAGCAGCTGCCGAAGCAGGACTGCGCGTTCGAAGGAAAGCGCGGGCAACTGCGCTACGTGGCTTCCATCGAGGCGGACGGAAAGGGCGGCGCGAAGGCTGAAGTGGGGCTGCGGGAGGTGGACGAAGCGAGTCCGCTCTATCGTCTGGCCGACGCGGAGAACATTGTGATGATCCGTTCCGTTCGCTACGACCTGCCGCTGATCGTTCGCGGTTACGGGGCCGGAGCGGAGGTGACGGCTGCGGGCGTCTTCGCCGACATCCTGAAAATATAATCTTTTATCTTTTGTCTTTAAGCCCTTCAGGGCGGTCTTTAGTCTTTACTCTTTTGTCTTTCAGCAAGCTCAGCTTGCGGTCTTTAATCTCATAAGGTATGAATGTAGCTATTGTAGGCGCCAGTGGCGCAGTGGGGCAAACGTTCCTGCAGATCCTCGAGGAGCGCCTTTTCCCGATAGACAAGCTGCTGCTTTTCGGCAGCAAACGGAGTGCCGGTACGGAATACACGTTCCGCGGCAAAAAATACGTGGTGGAAGAGCTTCGCCACGGCGATCAGTTCAAGGATGTGCAGCTGGCATTCACGTCGGCCGGTGCGGGTGTGAGCCGCGAGTATGCGGAGGATATCACGCGCTACGGGGCGCTGATGATCGACAACTCCAGCGCTTTCCGCATGGATGAGGATGTGCCGCTGGTGGTGCCCGAATGCAATCCGCAGGATGCGCTGGTGCACCCGCGCGGCATCATTGCCAACCCCAACTGCACCACGATCATCATGCTCGTGGCCCTGGAGCAGATCCGCCGGATGTGGCCCATCCGCCGGGTCCGCTTGTCGACCTATCAGGGTGCCAGGGGGGCAGGGGCTGCCGCTATGGCCGAACTGGAGGAGCAGTACCGTCAGGTGTTGGCCGGCAAGGAGGTGACTGTCCGTAAATTCCCCCATCAGTTGGCGATGAACATGATCCCGCAGGTGGATGTTTTCACGGAGAACGACTACACCAAGGAGGAGATGAAG
>JAGHUE010000095.1 GCA_018064985.1 Candidatus Colicola faecequi
TCCACTCTGAGTCCACTCGCGGGAACCGATTCGCGGAGGGCCGTAAAGCGTTCTACAAGCCGGCGGCGGGCCTCGTTGAGGATAGCAGCCGGAAGGAAATAGGGCGCCGACCAGCTGACCGTCACGTCAGCCGCCTCAAGACGGGTACCACCCAGTTTCTGCAATTGCTGACGCACTACCGACTCGGCTCTCTCGGCATTCTGAGCGGGCTGTTTGTCGGTCTGCAGCAGATACGTTGCCTCCGTGCCTGCGCCCGACATCGAGAGGAGAAAACCATTGGGCTGCTCCTCAAAACGGACAGCCACAGGCAACACGCGCACACAGGCATCTTTGGCCTCGAGGCGGCGCTGGAAATCGGTATCAAAATTACGATAGACAGGCGTTCCGGCAGGAATGCGGACAGAGCGGTTGGGCCAATAGAAACCGCTGTCGAGGAAGCAGAGACCGTCGCCGTTGCGGAGCTCCACTCCGGGCAGAAGTCCTTGAGGGAGAGGCGCATAGCCGATGAGTTTACCTGTCGATTTCGGGGTGTCGAGATTGACGAGTGAAGCCGGTCGGGAGAAGGAGAAATAGTCGGTCTGTCCGCGATGGAACGTTTTCTCCGGATCGGGCTCGAAAGCGCGTCGGCAGATGCCGGAAGCACTCGGGGCATAGGAGGGATCGGCGGCAAAAAGGCGGTCGAGCAAGAGGCGGTAATGCGCCACCACGTTTCGCACATAGTCGGCATCTTTGAGTCGGCCCTCAATCTTGAGGGTGGTGATGCCGGAAGCAAGGAGTTCGGGAAGCGAGGCGCTGCGGTCGAGATCGCGCAGCGAGAGAATATGCTTCTGACGGAGCATCTCCTGCCCGTTCTGGTCGAGCACATCGTATTTGAGACGGCACATCTGCGCGCACTCTCCGCGGTTGGCACTTCGTCCGCACACGCGCTCGGAAAGGTAGCAGGCGCCGGAATAGCTCACGCAGAGGGCGCCGTGAACGAAACCCTCCAGCTCAACCGACGTATGTTTGCGGATATGGGCAATCTCCTCGTAAGAGAGTTCGCGGGCAAGCACTACCCGGCGGAACCCCATGGCCTCAAGTTGCTGCACGCGCTCCAGCGAACGGTTGTCGCATTGGGTGGAAGCATGCAAACGGATGCCTCCGTCCTCACCGCTGAAATCACCCGTGCGGAAAAGCATGGCAGCCAGACGGAGGTCCTGAATGATGATGGCATCCACACCTATTTCTCTATACGCATACGCGAGGCGGAGCGCCTCCGGATATTCGTCGTCGTGAAGGAGCGTATTGAGCGTAACGAGCACTTTAGCATCAAAGAAATGCGCATAGCGGCAGAGCTCGGCTATATCTTCGAGCGAGTTGCCGGCCGCTTTGCGCGCACCGAAAGCAGGGCCGCCTATGTAGACGGCATCGGCACCTGCGTCGATGGCAGCACGGCCCACCTCAAGGTTCTTGGCCGGAGCCAGCAGTTCTATTTTGCGCGGATCGGATTGCATTTCGGCTGCAAAGATACGAAGATTTTTCGGGATAGGCAAGGCAAAGGGAAAAAAAGCGGAAAAAGAAGGGCAACCGTGTAGTTTTCCGAGGGTCATGAGCGTCTCATAGTATACCCGTGCACAAAGTTCGCTTTTTCACCTCAAAACAGAAAAAACAGGCCAAAATACGGCAAAAACATGTTTTAAAGCATGCACTTTTTACACAAGGAAACTTTCCAAGTGAAAAAAGTTTCCGTTTTTCTTGCATATATCAAATAAAAAGAGTACCTTTGCACGCTCTTTTGGAGCAGACCGCTAAAAAAACGAGAAAAATGGCAACAGAAGCACAACAAAACATCTGCAAGACAGCCGGTCAGCTGTTCTACAAATTCGGCATCCGAAGCGTGTCGATTGACGACATTTGCCGCCAGATGGGTATCTCGAAAAAGACGTTTTACGTAAGTTTCGACACAAAGGACAATCTGGTAGAGGCCGTGCTGAAAGAAGCGGTGAAGCATATGAGCGAAACGATCAGCACCAAACTCGGTACAGAGAACCTGCAATGCTGGCTCCGCTCGCTGGCCGAGCAGGTGAAGCACGACGACTCCGACGTACGCCACGTGCCGCAGCTGGTGTTCGACCTGCAGAAATACTACCCCAGCCTCTTTTACACCTACCAGAAGGACGTATTCGAGCTGCAGCGCAAGCACATAGCCGAAACTATCCGTTTCGGCCAGCAGGAGGGCATCGTACGGACCGACATCAATGCCGATGACTCCGCCATCTTCTTTGCCAAGCTGCACGCTGAAGCCATCCGCAGCATCGAGGAAATGGAGAAAGGCGGCGTGAACATGACGCTCTACACGAAGAACATGATCAAGATTCTCGTGAGGGGCACCCTTTCCGAGAAAGGCATTCAGGCATTCGAGAGCGAAATTTTACAACATACAGAAAACTAAGCAAATACGTAATATGAAGAAACTACTTACCATTCTCCTGCTGGCCGGCGCATGCGCGCTCCCGAGCCAGGCAGAAGACCACGTAATGGCTGCTACGAAGCACGTTGAGCGCCAGGAGGCTCCGGCACATCTGAGCCTCAGCCTCAAGGAAGCGCAGGATTATGCAGTCAAGACCAACCGCAGCTTGCGCAACTCCGAACTGGCAGTGCAGCAAGCATACGCACAACGCTGGCAGACCATTGCCTCCATGCTTCCGAGCGTAGACGCCAACTTCGGCTATACCAACATGTTCGGCTACAAAATGTCGTTCGGCGGAGGCAACGATGAAGAAGGCGGCACTACCGACTACAGCAAGTACCTCGAAGGCATGACGGGCGACGAGTTGGCCAACGCAATGAAATTCATCCAGGACTACCCCGGCTTCATGAAGATGATGGGCAACGCCATGGGCGGAGGCGGCGGAGGAATGGAAATCACCATGCCCAACTCGGCTAGCCTCAACATCAGCGCCTCCATCGGCATCAACGGCCAGGCTATCGTAGGCGCCCTGCTGCAGAACGTGGCGCTCGACATGCAGAAGCTCTCGCTCGAGCAGAGCGAAACGGCACTCCGCGCCAACATCATGTCGTCTTACGCGAGCGTGCTCGTACTGAAAGACGTAGTGAACCTGCTCGACAGCTCGCTGCAGAACATCCAGAAGCTCTACGAGATGACCCAGCGCTCCGTTGAGGTAGGTGCAGCCGAGCAGACCACGGCCGACCAGATCCGCGTGCGCATCAATTCGCTCAAGAACTCGGTCAACTCCAACAAGCGCTCTACCCAGCTGGCAGAAAACGCGCTGAAAGTGCTGCTCGACGTACCGGCCAGCACCGAGCTGACGCTCACCACCTCGCTCCAGGACATGCTTTCCGTAGAGCAGATCGTGGCTCTCCTCGGCCAGGATTTCATCATGCAGAACAACCTCAACTACCAGTTGCTCGAGAAGAACGTGGAGATTGCGGAGAAAAACGTACACATGGCCGCATGGGCATACGGTCCTACCGTAGCGCTCGCTTATCAGCACTCCAAGCAGTGGTATTTCGGCGAAGGCGGCTTCCGCTCTACGCCTCCTAACCTGCTCAGCATCAGCGTACAGATGCCTCTCTGGTCGAGCGGCAAACGCGCTGCGGGCGTAGTTGAGAAAAAAATCGCGCTCGAGTCGGCACGCAACACTTTCGCTGAAACGGCCGACAACCTGGATATCCAGAACCAGCAGCTCCGCTACAACCTGCAGAACGCCTACGAGACGTTCCTCAACGAGCAGGACAACATGGAGGTGACCGGCCGCGTCTTCCAGTCGACCACCAACAAGTTCCACTTCGGCGCAGCCTCCAACCTCGAACTCGTAAACGCCTCCAACGACCTCATCTCCGCACAGTCGACCTACGTGCAGGCCGTCCTCAGCCTCGTGAACGCACAGGTAGAGATGAATAAGTTCCTGAACAACAAGTAAGACACCCCGGGCTCCCCAAAGAGTGGGATGCCGAAAAAGAAAAGAAAATAAGAAAAGACAATTATATGAAAAAGATTCTGTTTGTAGCAGCCGCTTGCCTCGCATTGGCAGGCTGCAAGAAAGAAACTGCTGCCGTTGTCGCAAGCGAGAGCGAAGAGCGCGTTGAGACCGTCAGCACCACCACCCTCCAGCTCAGCGAGATCCAGCGCGAGATAACCCTTTCCAGCAACCTGCAGGGCTATCAGACCGTCAACGTATCACCGTCGCTCCAGGGCAAGATTGAGCACATCTACGTAGAAGTGGGCAACCGCGTAGCTGCCGGCCAGGACCTCGTCCGCATGGATCAGCAGCAGTACAAGACCACCTCGCTCCAGGTGGCCAACCTCAACACGGAAATGGCCCGTATGGAAGGCCTCATCCAGAGCGGCTCCGTAAGCCAGCAGCAATACGACCAGGTGAAGCTCGGCCTCGACCAGGCTACCGAGAGCCTCGACTTCCTCAAGAAGAACACCTACGTGAAGGCTCCGTTCTCGGGCGTAATCGCAGCCAAGAACTATGAAGACGGCGAACTCTATGCCGGTCAGCCTATCGTAGTGCTCACCGAGGTAGACCGCCTGAAGACCCTCGTGGCTATCCCCGAGAGCTATATCCCGCTCGTAAAAGAAGGCATGAAGCTGACGCTCCACTCCGACGTCTTCCCCGAGCGCGAGTTCCCGGGCTCGATCGAAGTGGTTTATCCCACGGTAGACGCAGCCAGCCACACCTTCATGGTAAAGGTAGTGATTCCCAACCGCGACCGCACGCTCCGTCCGGGTATGTACGTTACGACCACGCTCCAGCTGGGCAAAGCCAACGTGATCACCGTGCCCTACTCCACCGTGCTGAAGCTCATCGGTGCTAACGACCGTTACGTATTCGTCAACGACGGCGGCGTGGCCAAGCGCGTAAGCGTAGAGATGGGTCAGCGCTTCGGCGACAACGTAGAGATCTCGGGCGAGGGTATCGAACCGGGTGTAGAGCTCGTCACCAAAGGTGAAGCCAAGCTCATCGACGGCATCAAGCTCAAAGTCGTGAACGAATAAATTTTCAGGCTTGAAAATTTAAGACCGCTGCGCTGAAATACCGTTCGCTTCGCTCACTGAAAGAGCAAAGACCGCTCAGCGCAAACGCTTCGCTGAAAGACATTAACAAATTTTCAAATCGAACACTTATGGCAATATATAAGACATCGGTCCAGAAACCGATCACGACGGCGCTCATCTTCGTGGCCGTGATCATCATCGGTATCTTCGCCTACACGAAGCTCCCGATCGACCAGTTTCCGCAAATGGACCCGCCGTACGTAACGGTAATGACCACCTATCCCGGCGCATCCGCATCGGAGATAGAGACCAACGTAACCAAGATTCTCGAGAACAACCTCAACTCAGTTGACCACCTGAAAGAGCTCACCTCGCAGTCGAAAGACAACATGTCGATGGTGACAATGGAGTTCGAGTGGGGCTGCAATATCGACGAGATAGTGAATGACATACGTACGTATGTCGACCTCTGCAAAGACCGCTTGCCGGACGCTTGCTCCAACCCGATCATCCTCCGCTTGAGTACCTCGATGATGCCTATCATCCAGTACTCGATCACGGCCGAGGAGTCGTATCCTTCGCTCGACAAGCTCATCCAGGACGAGATTATCCCGCAGCTCAACCGCGTAGACGGCATCGGTAACCTCTCCGCTTCGGGTGCTCCGGAGCGCTACGTATACGTCTACCTCGATCAGGACAAACTCGACGCCTACGGCCTCTCCGTAGAGTCGGTGGGCCAGATCATCTCGGCGCAGAACATGAACGTCAGCTCCGGTACGGTAAAGCTCCAGAAAGAGCAGTATCAGATGGAGGTGCGCTCCGAGTTTGCCGAGTCCGACGAGATCAACAACCTGGTAGTGACCACCACGATGGACGGCCGTCAGGTGTTCATCCGCGATATCGCTACCGTAAAAGATACCATCAAAGAGCTCTCGCTCGATGAGAAGACCAACGGCAAAGAGTGCGCACGTATGATCGTAACGAAGCAGACGGGCGGCAATACCGTGCAGGTCTGCAAAGACGTCCGCAAGGAGATGGAGCGCATCAAGAAGGCCCTTCCGGCCGACGTGAAGATCGAGATGATTTACGACTCGTCGGAGTCAATCGAGAGCGCCGTCAACTCGCTCGAGGAATCGATCATGTACGCCCTTATCTTCGTGGTATTGGTAGTGCTCTTCTTCCTGGGCCGCTGGCGCGCCGCCATCATCATCGGTATCACCATCCCGATCTCGCTTATCGTGGCGTTTATCTACCTGATGCTGGCCGATTCGTCGCTCAACATCATCTCGCTCTGCTCGCTCAACGTGGCTATCGGTATGGTAGTGGACGATGCCATCGTGGTTTTGGAGAACATCTCGAAGCACGTGGACCGCGGCGAGAATCCGCGCGAGGCGGCTATCTACGCTACGAACGAGGTGTGGGTGTCGGTTATCGCCACTACGCTCGTTATCGTGGCTGTGTTTGTGCCGATGACGATGCTTCCGGGCATGGCCGGCATCATGTTCAAGGAGCTGGGCTGGATCATCACGATCGTCTGCTGCACCTCCACCGTGATCGCTATCTCGCTTACGCCTATGCTCTGCTCCAAGCTGCTCAAGCCGCTCAAGATCCACGTGGACGAAGAGGGCAACCTGATAGAAGACGACAAGAACCGCAAGAACTGGTACGACCGCACCGTGGTACGCATGCTCGACTGGATCGACGAGAAATACGCCCTGATCCTCTCCTGGTGCCTCCGCAATAAGCTGCTCACTTTCCTCATCCTCTTCGCTTTCTTCGGCCTGTCGCTCGTGCCGGCTCTTACCGGCCATATCGGCACCGACTTCATGAAGCAGCAGGACAACGGCCGCATGTCGGTGAAGGTAGAGCTGCAGCGCGGTACGCGCATCGAGGAGACCCTCCGCACCGCCCGCGCCCTCGAGGCACGCTTCGTGGAGCTCCTCCCGGAGATTGAGCTCATCAACACCTCCGCAGGCTCCAACGACGACGCCGGCATGGGTTCGCTCTTCTCCTCTACGATGAACAACACCATCAACATGACCATCCGTACGAGCAAGAAATACGAGCGTGAGCAGACCATCTTCGAGATGGCCGAGATCGTCCGCAAAGAGCTCGCTTCTCACCCCGAGATCACTGACTACACCGTCAGCACCTCCGGTGGCGGCGGCATGGGCAGCAACACTGTCGACATCGAAATCTACGGCTACGACTTCGACAAGACGTCCGAGCTGGCCGAGCAGTTCCAATACATCTGCAACCACGACGTAGAGGGCGCCCGCGATGCTACCATTTCGCGCGACGATGAGCGTCCGGAAATCAAGATCACCATCGACAAAGAGAAAGCGTCGCGCCTCGGCCTGACCGCTGCGCAGATCGGTTCGTCGCTCCGCAACCGCGTAAACGGTATGCTCTGCGGCTATCTGAAGGAAGACGGTTCCGAGTTTGAGATCTACTGCCGACTGATGGAGAAAGACCGCAACTCGGTAGAGCGCATCGAAGACCTTACCATTCCTACGCCCGTAGGCAAGAACGTGAAGCTCTCCGAGGTATGCACCATCGGCGAGTACTGGACGCCTCCTACCATCGAGCGCAAGAGCCGTCAGCGCTACGTGAAGGTGAGCGTTACGCCCTACAACACCTCGCTCGGCGAACTGGCAGCACGCATGCAGAAAGTGGTGGACGAAACCGACATCCCGCAGGGTATCACCGTACGCCTGGCCGGCGACTATGAAGACCAGCAGGAGAACTTCGCCAACATGGGTATGCTCGGCATCCTGATCATCCTGCTCGTTTACATCGTGATGGCCTCGCAGTTCGAGAGCTTCAAGAAGCCGTTCATCATCATGTTCACCATTCCGTTCGCGCTCTCGGGCGTTATCCTCGCCCTCTTCGTGAGCGGTCAGTCGCTCGATATGATCGGCGCCCTGGGCCTGGTGATGCTCGTAGGTATCGTAGTGAAAAACGGTATCGTGCTCATCGACTATATCGACCTCCTGCGCGAGCGTGGCGTAGAGCTCAATGAAGCTATTGCCGCAGCCGGCCGCAGCCGTATCCGCCCAATCCTCATGACGGCCGCTACCACCATCCTCGGTATGGTGCCTATGGTGCTGGCTACGGGTGAAGGTTCGGAGATGTGGAAACCGATGGGTATCGTAGTGATCGGCGGTCTGCTCATCTCTACGCTCCTCACCTTCTTCATCGTGCCTACCCTCTACGGCGCAATGTCGAAGCACGGCGATCAGAACAAGATTGCCAAGATGCGCAAAGACTTCATCTTCATGCAGATCAAGCTGAAGAAATAGGAAGCCCCTTTCCCCCCATCCCCTTTCCCCAATTGGGGCAAGGGGAGCGCGGAGGAAAAAATAATTTACAAATTGACTAATTTACAAATTGACTAATTGACTTATGCTTAAGTCCGTAATGATAGTTTACAATCAGGCCAATACCGAGCGCGTCGAGTTCTTGCTCGACGAGCTGGGTGTTCGCGGCTTCACGTTCTTCGAACAGGTGCAGGGTCGCGGCAGCGTCGACGGCGATCCTCGCCGCGGTACGCACGCTTGGCCGGAAATGAATTCTGCCATGCTGTGCGTGGTAGACGAGTCGATGGTAGAGCCGCTCCTGGAGGGCGTGCAGAAGCTCGATGCCCGCAACAAAGAAGTGGGTGTAAAAGCCTTCAGCTGGTCCATCGAACAAATGGTTTAAATCAATTGGTAAATGATCAATGTACAATTTGTAGAAAGACATTTACAAATTTACACATTTACTGATTTACAAATTCATTAAACGCGTGCGTTTAATTTTTCTTCCCGAAAACAAGCGGCTGGTGTTCTATCTGGCCGCTGAAGAGTACTTCAATGCCCACGCCTCGCGCGTAGTGGGCATGCTGAAGCCAAGCCACCTCTCCGGCAAAAAGCCGGAGGGGGTGTTCTTTATGTGGCAGAGCCGGCCCACCGTGATCTTCGGCCGTCATCAGGTGATGGAGGCAGAGGTGAATATCCCGTACTGCCAAGAGCAGGGCATCGAGATGTACCGGCGCAAGTCGGGCGGCGGTTGCGTCTACTCCGACGAGGGCAATCTGATGCTGTCGTATATCTCGCCCTCGCGCCACTCGCAGCAGGTGTTTGAGCAATACCTCGAGAACGTGTGTGAGGTGCTGCGCAGCCTCGGTCTGCCCGCAGTGAGCACCACGCACAACGACGTGCTCGTAGACGGCCGCAAGGTGTCGGGCAACGCCTGTCTGCTCACGCCCCACGGCACGATCGTCCACGGCACGCTGCTGCTCTCGTCGAACGTGGAGGTGCTCCAGCAGGCCATCACGCCGTCCGAAGAGAAGCTCGGGAAACACGGCGTAGAGTCGGTCCGTCAGCGGGTCGTTACGCTCGAGGAACTGGCAGAGGAGATGGGGCGCGAACCCTTCTCGCTGCAGCAGGTGCAGGAGGCGTTCATCCGCCATTTCTGCGGCGCTCGCTTCGGCTATTTCCCCTCCGACGAAGACCTCCGCGCCATCCGCGAAATAGAGCGCTCCTACCTCGACCCGACATTTATAAAAGGGGGACCTCTATCCTGCCCGGAGGGCATCCTTCCTCCAGAGAAGGAAGGAGCGTAAAACGCGGAGTGGAGCGCTCGTATCTAGACCCCGCATTTATAAAAGCCCCTCTATCCTGCCCGGAGGGCATCCTTCCTCCAGAGAAGGAAGGAGCGTAAAACGCGAAATAGAGCGCTCGTACCTCGACCCGGAATTTATAAAGGGACCTCTATCCTGCCCGGAGGGCATCCTTCCTCCAAAGAAGGAAGGAGCGTAAAAACGCGGAGTGGAGCGTTTTACAGAGTTGTTGTTTATCTAATTGTCTAATTGATCCATTGAATAAAGTCGGTCGTTTTGCTCCATCACCCACGGGGCGTATGCACCTGGGTAATATCTACTCCGCCTTGCTCTCCTGGCTCTCCGCCAAGCAGCAGGGCGGCGAGTGGATTCTGCGCATAGAAGACCTCGACCCGCAGCGCAGCCGCATGGCCTACGCCCTCCAGGCGGAAGACGACCTCCGCTGGCTCGGCCTCACGTGGGATAGAGGGGGGACACCCCCAAGCCCCCTCAAAGAGGGGGATGTTTCCTACGTCCAATCCGAGCGCTCGGCCATTTACGAGCATTATCTCCGCGTGCTCGAGGAGCGGGGCCTCACCTACCCCTGCTACTGCACCCGCGCCGACATCATGGCTACGCAGGCGCCTCACGAATCCGACGGAAGAGTGGTCTATAAGGGGACGTGCAGGCCAAAGCCCCTTACCCCAACCCTTTCCCCAACTGGGGGAAGGGGCGTAATTACTACAGACGGCGCAAATCCTTGCCCCAGTTGGGGAAAGGGTGGCGCAGAGCGCCGGGATAGGGGCTTTTCCACCCGCCTTATGGTGCCTGACAGGGAGATCCGCTTCACGGATCAGCACTACGGGCCGCAGACGGTCAATCTGGCCTCGCATTGCGGCGATTTCGTGGTCCGCAGGGCCGACGGCGCCTGGGCGTATCAGTTGGCCGTGGTGGTCGACGACGCGCTGATGGGCGTGACGGAGGTAGTGCGCGGGCGCGACCTGCTCCTCTCCTCCGCGCAGCAGATCTACCTCTACGAGCTCCTGGGCTTCCCCGTGCCCCGTTTCTGCCACCTGCCCCTGCTCGTCAACGAAGCGGGGCAGCGTCTCTCCAAGCGCGACAAATCGCTCGACATGGGTTGCCTCCGCGAGCGTTTCTCGCCCGAAGAACTCATCGGTATCCTGGCGCACGCGGCCGGTCAGATCAGCCGTCCCGAACCCATCTCGCTCGGCGAACTGCTCCCCCTCTTCTCCTGGGACAAAGTCCCCACCGACGACGTACTCGTACAACTTTGAGGACATTTTATTAACGAAATTGAATAATTTACACCTTTTCAGATTGAAAAAGCCGCCCGAGAGGTGGCTTTTTATTGTTTTTGCACGGAAATAATAGATTTTGGCGCAGATTATGCAAGCGTATTTCAGAAATTTTCCGTATCTTTGCAAGCGATTGCAAAGACAATCCGACGAATAAACATCTACAAACCGAAACATTATGCGCAGAACCATTCTTTTCATGGCGCTTATGCTGTTAGCAATAAGCGGCCGGGCACTGGAGAAGAACACGAAGTTGGGCAAGCCTACTATGGAGGAGCTCAGCATGACCACCTATGCGCCCGAGCCGGACGCCAAAGCCGTGATCCTCTACCGTGGCACAAAGGTGTTCTTTACCTACAACGCCAAAGGGTTCAACCTCAATACGCGCCACACCGTGCGCATCAAAGTGCTCAAGCCGGAAGGTACCGACATGGCCGACGTGAGCATCAGCTACTACAATCCCGAGACGGGCACCCTCCGCGACATTATCGGCGAGGTGAAAGGTGCAGCCTACAATCTGGAGGGCGGTAAGGTAGTTGCCTCCAAGCTTAGCAGCGACCTCAAGAACCGCGAGCGCGTAGACAAGACGCACAGCGTGATGAAATTCTCCATACCCAACGTGAAAGAAGGTACGGTGATAGAATACTCTTATCTGCACACCAGCGATTTCTTTTGGAGCATTGACACGTGGTATGCCCAGCAGCCTGTGCCGGTGTTCTACACCGAATATGAGGTAGAATCGCCCGAATGGTTCGGTTTCCACAGTGAGCAGGGCGGCCTGAAGCACCTGCCGTGGGAGGGCAGCGAGGGTCAGTTCGACATCGTCCGCCCGGGCGGTTTCATCTACTGCACCAGCAAGATTCTGAAGATCCACGGCGACACTCTACCCTCCCTCAAAGGCGACAACTACGTATGGAGCCTGAGCGACTACTGCAGCAAGGTGACCAGCGAGCTGAGCTACATCCATCTGCCGAACGAGTTCCGCAGAAACTTCACGCAGACGTGGAACGACGTACTGCGCGAGATGATGGAAGACGACGACTTCGGCGGCCGCCTGCAGATGGCCAATCCGCTCAAGGCGGAGCAAGACGCAGCCGCTGCCGAGCTGCAGGGCATGAGTGTGGAAGAGAAGACCGATTACCTGCGTACGATGCTCATGAAACGCTTCAAATGGAACGGCAACTACAGCATCTACGGCCTGCCGGCACGCAAGCTGACGGGTGAAGAGCCCGTGAACAGCGCTACGCTCAATTTCGCCCTGCTGAGCATGCTTCGCGACGCGGGTGTGACGGCTTATCCCGTTGTACTCAGCCGCCGCAGCCGCGGGCGTATACCCGTAACCTACCCCTCCATCCAAGCGCTCAACGCCACAGCACTGATGGTGATGAAAACCGATAGCACCCACTTCTTCACCGACGCAGCCTCGGCGCAGGACGGCTATCCCGTCACGCAGTTGCCGGAGAACCTGATGCCCGACCGCGCGCTGGCTATCTACGGCAACAGTGCGCTTGACTGGGTGAACCTCCAGGAAGGGCCGTCCAACACGCGCGTCATTGCCAATATCCACGCGGAGATAACGGAAGAGGGCGAGCTCCGGGGACACGTGGCCAACATGCGCAGCGGTGCGGAAGCCGCCCATTTCCGCATGGCCAACCGGCAGCAGACCGACAGCGCCACCTAT
Organism: Candidatus Colicola faecequi; assembly: GCA_018064985.1. Taxonomy (GTDB): domain Bacteria; phylum Bacteroidota; class Bacteroidia; order Bacteroidales; family Paludibacteraceae; genus Colicola; species Colicola faecequi. The sequence continues at coordinate 12,585 of JAGHUE010000095.1, forward strand.
GCCCAGCGCCAGGCAACCAAGCTCAATCTGGAGATCGACAACTGGACTACACACGACCTCGAGGGTGCCGGTCAGCAGGTGGTGGAAGAGTATGATTTCAGCCGCGAACTCATGCCGGCGGACACGCGCATCTATTTCAATCCGTTCCTCTTTGTGGAATACAATTCGCCGTTCAAGGCAGAGAAGCGCGAACTGCCCGTGGAGTATGGCACTCCTACGCAGGAGCGCATGATTCTCACACTGCATTATCCGGAAGGATACACCGTGGAGGAATGCCCGAAATCGTGCACGCTGAAGATGCCCGACGGCAAGATTCAGATGACGGTCATGGCGCAGACCAACCCCGCCACCCGCATCGTCAATATCAACCTCAACTACAAGCGCACCGCAATGTTCTACCCCGCCGACTCTTACGAGTCGCTCCGCTCTTTCTGGGCGCAGGTGGAGCAGATTGTGGGCAATATGCTCGTACTCAACAAAACGGCTGAATGAACCGACTGCTGATCATATTCCTTCTCGCACTACTGGCCATCGTGCCTGTACGTGCGCAAGTAGCTACCGTGCTGACGTCGACCACCGAGGTGGAGAGCTTCAGCGAGCGGTCGGCCGTATGCCGCTACCGGCAGTCGGTGATCGTCCGCAGCAGCAAAGGAACCGACGCGGCCGAGTTTGTGTCGGTATGTTCGCCCTATTGCGAGCTGAGCAAGTTCAGCGGGAAAGTGACCGACCTGTTTGGGCGGGAGATCCGCAAGATTAAGAAAGCCGACCTCACGCGGAGCGAGTACAGCTCATCGCTGGCCGACGATTACTACTTCTGGTTCTTCGAATATGAGCCCGTCAGTTACCCTGTAGTGGTGACCTACGAATGGGAGGAAAAGCTGAGCGGGAGCATCATCGCCTACCCGCCTTTTGCGCCTCAGAGCAGCTATGAGGTGGACGTGGTGGGCGCCACTTACCGCTTCATCAGCCATTCTGCAGACAGCCTGCGCTGGCAAGCACGCAATGCCACACCTTCGCTGACGCGCACCGAGGAGAAAGGGCGCACCGTCTACGAGTTCAGCTTCGGCAGCCTGCCGGCTCTTCCTCGCTATGCGTGGGGGCTTCCGCTGCGCGAGCAGGCGCCCAGCGTACAGATAGCTCCGCAGGGCTTCGACATGCAGCAGACTCGCTGCGACCTCCGTTCGTGGCAGTCGCTCGGCCTATGGTCGGCGCAGCTCATCAGCGGCAGAGATGTGTTGCCGGAGGCGCTGCGCACGCATCTGCATCAGCTTACCGACACCTGCACCACCGCCCGGCAGAAGGTGCTGGCTGTGCGCAAATATATGGGCGAGACCACCCGCTACGTCAGCATCCAGCTCGGCATCGGCGGTTGGCAACCGATGAGTGCAGCCGACGTGTATGCCAAAGGTATAGGCGACTGCAAGGCGCTCTCTAATTACCTCCGTGCGATGCTCCGCGAGGTGGGCATCGAGTCTGTGTACACGCTCATCTCTACGCGCGAACGCCGTCTGCTGCCCGATTTCCCCACCATGAACCAGCTCGACCATGTGGTACTGATGGTGCCTCTCCCGGGCGATACGATGTGGATAGAATGCACCAATCCGCGTATCCCTGCGGGCTATGCGCCTTCCGGTTGGGCCGGCCATGAGGCAATCCTCGTTACGCCCGAAGGCGGCAGGCTGATAGAGGTGCCCGGTTTGCCCGACAGCCTCTGCCGCGAGTTGGCTTCATACGATATTGTGCTCGACGCTTCAGGCAATGCCCGCGTAAGCGGCAGCTGCACCAGCACGGGGCGCTGCTTCGAGCAGGACGCACGCTTTGAGCGGCTCGACAGCGACGATCGGCGTAAGTCGCTCTTGCGCTCCGTACGTCTGCCCAAAGCCACTATCCTTTCGCTTGACGCCCGGACGGAAGGCTCCGTTTTCGGGATGCAGTTCGAGGCCGAGACCGAAGGCTATGCCCGCGTGAGCGGCAGCCGTATGTTCATCCCTGTTTCGCCCTACTCGTTCCCCTCCCTGAGCAATGCCAAAGAGCCGGCGCATACGATCGACCTCAGCGACGAAGGATACACCCATACCGACACGGTCCGCTTCACCATCCCCGAGGGTTGGCGGATAGAGTCGCTGCCACGAACAAGAGATGAGCACACGCCCTTCGGCAATTGTGAGCTGAACATCACGGCCGGAGGCCGGCAGATAACGGTAGTGGTGTCGTCGTCGCTCATCAGCGGGCGCTATCCGCAGGCCGACTACGATGCCTGGATTGCTTTCCGCAAATCGCGCACCAACCTCACCAAGCAGGAGATTGTACTCGTACGCATCTGAACAAATGATTTATACAAAAACTACTGATTAACTATTAAAAGAAAATGAAAAAGATTTTTATGGCACTGATGGCCGTGGCCGCCATCGCAATGACTTCGTGCGACCCCGAAGAAGAGCCGAAAGACCCCAATGAGGGCAATCAGGAACAGACCGACCCGCAGCCGCAGACAGCCGACGTGACCATCGCCATCGGCGTAACCCCCGACTGGCTGAAGATCGCCGACTTCGCCATCTACGACTCGGTAGGTACGGCACCGGCCAAGGCCGAGGAGCTCACCGACATCTACACCAACCTGGTAGGCGGTCTGAGTTTCGTCCGCCTCAGCACCTCCGACTTCGAGGGCTCCACCCTCGTCTTCAGGGGCTTCATGCAGACGAAGCAGTTCCAGCCCACCGACATGATCGATTTCCGCTGCGAACTGACGCTCAAAAGCAACTACATGGAGATCCTTCAGGGCATGGAGGAAGGCTCCGAGATCGTGCTGGCGGCTATGCACGCCTGCGCCACGCAGTCGAATGCGCCGGAGTATCTTACTCATATCACCTCCGGAAGCGGCGGTCTGGACGTAGCAGGCCTGCTCCAGTACCTGGAGAAATACCCGGATCATCTGAAGGAGATGGTTGACCGCTTCAACAAGAGCATGTCGGGCACCTACGCTTACGACGGTTTCCTCGCCGGCGTCATGTAAAAAAAGGCTCGCCGGAAGGCGGGCCTTTTTCAATGTGTAAATTGGTCAATGTGTAAATTAGACAATTATCCATCAAAAGCCATCCCGGTCGGGGTGGCTTTTTGCATGTAGATAGGATATTTTTTTGCCCATTTGTTAGCTGTTTTGCTTGTAGGATGCACGTAGGACTCGAGTAGGACGTAAGTAGGACTTGAGTAGGACTTCCATGCGACTTCCATGCGACTTTCTTCTATTGACGAGATTACTGCATTTTCGGAAAAATTTTTCGGGAATGTGCTTTTTTTTTATTTTTTTAATCGTTCATCGGGATAGCGGAATCTAACACCGTGCATGATGGCTCCGAGTGCAGGAAAGACCGAATTTAAAATCGCGGGTTTCATATGGTCGGGCGCATTTTGCGCAGCTAAAG